>DATCRO010000556.1:0-4058 GCA_036569025.1 Burkholderiaceae bacterium | reverse complement strand
AGCATCGCCTTGGCTTCCTTGCCGACGGCCTGGATGATCTTCTTGCCGTGCGGGCCGCCTTCGTGGCGGATCGAGACCACCGAGGGTTCGTCCAGGACGATGCCCTTGCCGCGCACGTAGATCAGCGTGTTGGCGGTCCCGAGGTCGATCGCGAGATCGGTGGAGAAATAGCGGCGCAGCGAAGAGAACATTGGCGGGAGGGGGTGGCGTTTGGGTCGGCGGCTTGCGGCGGGTCGTCGCGGGGTCGGTATCAGGCCATCTGGATGGGTATGACTCCGGAACCGGGGGGCGGGGCCGGGAGGCCCGGGCCGGGGATTCCGAACCTGGATGTGCGTCTCGCTCGTGGCGCCGCAAGGCGCATGAATTGGGTGGGTCCGGGCGCCCGGCGACGCTGGATTCAGGTCATGAATCAGCTCGTGCACGATGCCTCGAATTAACCGAGGATAATACCGCAAGCGCACCTGATGAGCCTGTACTCAGGTCGTAACTTTTTTAGCTCGGCACCCTTCCCGGCTCCCCTGGTCCGGGTATCGCGGGCCGCCGACCCCAGCTGAGATTTCCCCATGCCCTTGACTCCCGAAGACGTCAGCCGCATCGCGCATCTCGCGCGGCTCGAGCTGTCGCCCGCCGAGGGGCCTGCGATGCAGACCCAGTTGAACGACTTCTTCAAGATCGTCGAGCAGATGAGCGCGGTCGACACCTCCGGCCTCGAGCCGCTGCACACGCCGCTGTCGGCCATCGGCAATGTCGAGCTGCGCCTGCGGCCCGACGCCGTCACCGAGACCAACCGTCGCGAGGCCAACATGGCCAACGCGCCCGCGGCCGAGGAAGGCCTGTTCCTGGTGCCCAAGGTGATCGAATGAGCGGCGAACTGCACACGATGGGCGTGGCCGGGCTCGGCCGCGCGCTGGCCGCCCGGTCCGTCTCCAGCGTCGAGGCCACGCAGGCCTTCCTGGCGCGCGCCAAGGCCGACCAGCACGGCGCTTTCCTGGTCGTCGACGAGGACGCCGCGATCGCCGCCGCCACGGCCGCCGACGCCAGGCGCGCCGCGGGCGCCGAAGGGTCGTCGAACCCGTTGCTGGGCGTGCCCATCGCGCACAAGGACATCTTCGTCACGACCGAGTCGCCCACCACGGCCGGCTCGAAGATGCTGCAGGGCTACCGCAGCCCGTTCGACGCGACCGTCGTCGCGCGCCTGAAGGCGGCGGGCACCGTGTCGCTGGGCAAGCTCAACTGCGACGAGTTCGCGATGGGCTCGGCCAACGAGAACTCCGCGTACGGCGTCGTGACCAATCCCTGGGACGCCACGCGCGTGCCGGGCGGCTCGTCGGGCGGCACCGCCGCCGCGGTCGCCGCGCGCCTCGTGCCCGCGGCCACCGGCACCGACACCGGCGGCTCGATCCGCCAGCCCGCGAGCTTCACCGGCACCACCGGCATCAAGCCGACGTACGGCGTGTGCTCGCGCTTCGGCATGATCGCGTTCGCGTCCAGCCTCGACCAGGCCGGCACCATCGCGCACTCGGCCGAGGACTGCGCGCTGATGCTGTCGGCGATGAGCGGCTTCGACGAGCGCGACGCCACCAGCGTGCAGCGCCCGCCGCAGGATTTCCACGCGCAGATGCTGCAGGCGCGCCCCGGCGCGTCGCCAGCGCGGCCGCTCGAGGGGCTGCGCATCGGCCTGCCCAGGGAGTTCTTCCCCGCTGCGCTGGCCGCCGACGTCGGCGGCCGCGTGCGCGAGGCGCTGGCGCAGATGGAGAAGCTGGGCGCCACGCTGGTGGACGTCTCGCTGCCGCGCACCGAGCTGTCGATCCCCGTGTACTACATCATCGCGCCGGCCGAGGCGAGCTCGAACCTGAGCCGCTTCGACGGCGTGCGCTACGGGCATCGCGCCGCGAAGTACGACGACCTGCTGGACATGTACAAGAAGTCGCGCTCCGAAGGTTTCGGCCCCGAGGTCAAGCGCCGCATCATGATCGGCACGTACGTGCTCTCGCACGGCTACTACGACGCGTACTACCTGCAGGCCCAGAAGATCCGCCGCATGATCGCCGACGACTTCCAGGCCTGCTTCCAGCAGTGCGACCTGATCGCCGGCCCGGTGGCGCCGACGGTGGCATGGAAGCTCGGCGAGCAGGGCGACGACCCGGTCAAGGCCTACCTCGCCGACATCTTCACGCTGCCCGGCTCGCTCGCCGGCCTGCCCGGCATGAGCGTGCCGGCGGGCCTGGGCGACGGCGGCATGCCGGTGGGCCTGCAGCTGCTGGGCAACTACTTCGCGGAAGGCATGCTGCTGCACGCGGCCCACGCGCTGCAGCAGGCGACCGACTTCCACCAGCAGCGCCCGAAGGCCTGAGCCTGCCGATGAACGCGCGCGCCGACCATCTGCCTCCCGCCACGCCGGTCCGTGGCGGCGTGGTCGCGGGTGATTGCCTCGACGTGCTGCGCTCGATGCCGGGCGAACGCGTCGACCTGATCGTGACGTCTCCCCCCTATGCCGACCAGCGCGCGTCGACCTATGGCGGCGTCACCGCCGACGACTACGTCGACTGGTTCATGCCGCGCGCCGAGCAGTTCGCGCGCGTGCTCAAGCGCGAAGGCTCCCTGGTGATCAACATCAAGGAGAAGGTGGTCGACGGCGAGCGCCACACCTACGTCCTCGAGCTGATCCTCGCGATGAGGAAGCAGGGCTGGCTGTGGACGGAGGAGTACGTCTGGCACAAGCGCAATTGCTTTCCCGGCAAGTGGCCCAACCGCTTCCGCGACGCGTGGGAGCGCTGCCTGCACTTCACGCGCCAGAAGCGCTTCAAGATGAACCAGGACGCCGTCATGGTGCCCATGGGCGACTGGGCGCAGACGCGCCTGAAGACGCTCGGCGCCAACGACGTGGTGCGCCACGACTCGCGCGTGGGCAACGCCTTCGGCAAGAACATCGCCAACTGGCAGGGCCGCGACCGCGCGTACCCGACCAACGTGCTGCACCTGGCCACCGAGTGCGGCAACAAGGGCCACAGCGCGGCGTTCCCGCAGGCGCTGCCGCGCTGGTTCATCGAGCTGTTCACCGACCCGGGCGACACCGTGCTGGACCCGTTCGCCGGCTCCGGCACCACGCTGGCCGCGGCGCTGGCGCTCGGTCGCAACGCGATCGGGGTCGAGCTCGCGCCCGCGTACGTCACGCGCGCGCGTGACGCGGTCGCGAGCGCGAGCGAGGCCGCGCAGGCGCTCGCGCGCGCCAGCCTCGTCACAGGTCAAGACATCATTTCCCCGGACCACGGCGATGCCGTGGCCACC
Source organism: Burkholderiaceae bacterium (assembly GCA_036569025.1). Taxonomy (GTDB): domain Bacteria; phylum Pseudomonadota; class Gammaproteobacteria; order Burkholderiales; family Burkholderiaceae_C; genus Scleromatobacter. The sequence continues at coordinate 770 of DATCRO010000556.1, read as the reverse complement.
GTTTCCAAGGACAGCGTTCCATCATGAGCACCCTCATTCGCGGCTATGAAGTCGTGATCGGCTTCGAGACCCACACGCAACTGTCGACGGCCAGCAAGATCTTCTCCGGTGCGTCCACCGAGTTCGGCGCCGAGCCCAACACGCAGGCCTCCGCGGTCGACCTCGCGCTGCCCGGCACGCTGCCCGTCCTGAACCGCGGCGCGGTCGAGCGCGCGATCCGACTGGGCCTGGCGGTCAACGCCACCGTGGCGCCGCTGTCGATCTTCGCGCGCAAGAACTATTTCTATCCCGACCTGCCCAAGGGCTACCAGATCAGCCAGTACGAGATCCCCGTCGTGCAGGGCGGCACAGTGCCGTTCGTCCACAACGGCGAGCTGCGCACGCTGCGCCTGACGCGCGCGCACCTCGAGGAGGACGCCGGCAAGTCGGTGCACGAGGGGTTCGACAACATGTCGGGCATCGACCTGAACCGCGCCGGCACGCCGCTGCTGGAGATCGTGACCGAGCCGGACCTGCGCTCGTCCACCGAGGCCGTCGACTACGCCAGGTCGCTGCACGCGCTCGTGATGTGGCTGGGCATCTGCGACGGCAACATGCAGGAAGGCTCGTTCCGCTGCGACGCCAACGTGTCCGTGCGCCGCCCCGGCGCGCCGTTCGGCACGCGCCGCGAGATCAAGAACCTCAACAGCTTCCGCCACCTGCAGCAGGCGATCGACTACGAGATCAACTGGCAGATCGACGAGCTGGAGGACGGCCGCGCCATCGTGCAG
>DATCRO010000555.1:0-2596 GCA_036569025.1 Burkholderiaceae bacterium | reverse complement strand
GTGTCGGGCGAGGGCGAGTCGTCGGGCAGGCGCGAGCGCTTGATCTCCAGGGCCTCGCGCAGCTCCTCGCGCGAGATCACGCCGTGGTTGACGAGCAGTTCGCCCAGCGGCAGGTTGCGGTTGCGCGTCTGGCTGCGCAGGGCCTGCGCGAGGTCCTCGTGCGAGAGGATCTTCAGCGAGGTGAGCGCCTCGCCCAGCCGCAGCATCGGCGTGCGCGACTGCAGTTCGAGCGCCTGCTGCAGCTGCGCCGGCGTGATGAGCTTGACGTCGACGAGGATCTCGCCGAGCTTGAGGTTGCGGATGCGCTGCTGCTCGGCGAGCGCGTCCTGCAGCTGCTGCGGGGACAGCGTGTGCTTGCTGACGAGAACGTCGCCCAGGCGCGGCCCGAAGTCGACGCGACGGTAGGCGCCGCGCGGGTAGAAGTGGCGCTGCACCAGGCCGGCATCGCCCACGGGCGGGAACAGGAACAGGCCCTGGTCGGTCTCGACGTGGCTGATCGTGCGCCCCGTGTGCGTCTTGCCGTTGGCCAGCTGCACCTGGAACTCGGTGTCGCCCGGCGCGCGCTCGGCCCAGCCCGGCACCGCGTTGACGCCGTTGGTCGACGGCATCACCGGCTCGGTCAGCGTCAGGCGCTGGAACTGGCCGAAGCGCAGCTGCATCGGCGAACGCGCGGGCGGCACGAAGACCTTGGCCGTGCCGATCGAGGCGTCGAACTGCGCCAGGCGGGCGTTGAAGCTCTTGTCGTTCAGGCCCAGGATCGCGCACGGCTCGCTCGTGCCCAGCGGCCAGGCGGCGCCCGCGTTCGCGGCGGGCGGCATGGCCCAGTGCGACGGCTCGGCGGCGGCACGGTCGGCCGGGTGCGGGCCCGGCTTGGCGTTCAGGGGAGGCTGCGAAAGGTCGGACATGGCTTTTGTAGCGCGCGAACGCGCCTTTTCCCCGGCGAAGGCTGGGGGCCAGTCGATCCTAGGTGGCGAGCCCTGCCGCGAAACCGCAAATAGCGGGCCGATCGCGGGGCAGTTCGCCGGGACGCGCGTTCAGGTGGCCGCGTCGTCGCGCTCGTCGTGCTCGGCGTAGTGCTTCCACTGCGCCATCGCGCGGTTCATCAGCTGCAGCTGCCCGGTGAAGCGCGTGCACATCAGGCAGATGCGCAGATGCAAGCGCACGGCGATGCGCTCGACGAGCGTGAGCCTGCGGTTCTCGCGCTCGAGCACGAGCCGGGTGACTTCTCGGCAGTTGCGGTAGAACAGGCTCATCGTCTTGCTTTCGCCGTGGCCGGCGCGGGATGTGCGTCGAACCAGCCGCCCTGCAGGCAATCGCGCAGGCGCAACCGGGCACGATGCAGCAGCACCCACAGGTTGGTCGGCGTGATCGTCAATTCCTTACACACCTCGTCGGAGGTCAGCTCCAGCCACTCGCGCATCATGAAGACGCGGGCCTGCGTGGGCGGCAGGTGGTCCAGGCAGGCCTGCAGCACGTCGGCGAACTGGCGCTGGCGCAGCACGTCGTCCGGATTGCCCCAGTCGGCGGGCATCTCGCGCCAGTGGCCGTCCGGGGCGAACAGCAGGTCGTCCAGGTCCTCGCTGTCGTCGGTGGTCAGCACCGTGGCCTCGCGCTTGTGGCGGCGCAGCTGGTCGATGACCTTGTGCTTGAGGATACCCACCAGCCAGGTCTTGAGCTGCGACAGGCCGGCGAACGACTGCGGCTTCTCGAGCGCGGCCAGCACGGTCTCGGAGACGGCGTCCTCGGCCCAGGCCTCGTTGCGCAGCTGGGTGCGCGCGAAGCGCAGCAGTTGCGGCTGGAGCGTCTCGAGCTGGGCGGCGAAATCGTTGGACATGGACGGGGCAGGGGCGCGCCGGACTGCGGCGCTGCGCGAGTATCGCCGACCCGGCTGACGCCCGCCTTGAGCTTCTCAGGCCGCGCGCGTCCCGCCGCCGGGGATGGCCGTGAGCCTGCGCGGCGACCAGCTGCCGCGCTCGTGCTCCAGCCAGGCCACGAGCTCGTCGGCGGGCAGGGCGCGCGTCCACAGGAAGCCCTGGGCGATCGCGCAGCCCGCGCGCGCCAGGATCTCGCGCTGGCCGGGTGTCTCCACGCCCTCGGCGACCACCTCGAGGCCCAGGGCCTGGCCGATGCCGATCACCGCGTCGGCGAGCGCGCGGCCGCTGGCCTCGCGCTCGAGGTCGCAGACGAAGCTGCGATCCAGCTTGAGCTCGCTGACGGGCAGGCGCTTGAGGTAGCCCAGGCTGGAGTAGCCGGTGCCGAAGTCGTCCACCGACAGCCGCACGCCCATCTCGTTGAGCGTGCGCAGGTCGACGCGCGTGCGCTCGTCGTCGCCCAGCATCACGCGCTCGGTCACCTCCAGCATCAGCGCGCCGGGCTTCAGGCCATGCAGCGACAGCAGGCGCCGCACGTGCGCCGGCACGTCGTCGGAATGGAAGCGCAGCGGCGAGACGTTGACCGAGATGCTGGGCACCGGCACGTCGTCGCGCTGCCAGGCGGCCAGCTGCGCGCAGGCCGTCTCCAGCACCCACGCGTCGATCGCGCCGATCAGGCCGCATTCCTCGGCCAGCGCGATGAAGCGGTCGGGCGGGACGTCGCC
>DATCRO010000554.1:0-8737 GCA_036569025.1 Burkholderiaceae bacterium | reverse complement strand
GAGCAGCCCGCTCCGTTACTCTGACACGCATCCGTCTGTCCGGCTGAAACCAGCCGGATCGACTGAACAAAAGCCCTGGCGCCTCGCGGCCCCGGGCTTTTTCATTTTGGCGCGTCGACCGGGTGATGAATTTCAACGACGGAAAGCGCGGTCGAGCCGGCCGCGACCGCCGTTCGCCGGCCAAATGTCTGCCGCGCCGGCAAGGCGGCTGGGAGCGCCGAGTCAGACTCGTGGCGCCAGAGGCATCGCGTCTTTCAGGAAGCGTCGCATCGGCGCCATCGTCTGGCGGGTCTTGGCCCGCCCTGGCAGTCGGCGCCGGCCCCCGTGACGACCCGCGGGCGGCGATCGATCACCCTGTGGGCAAAGGCGACCGGCGCCCCGCAGTTCGCAGATATTCGGTCTCTGCGCCCTCAGCGAGCGCTCACTGCGACTTTCTTGCCTTGCGGCCACGACCGGCCACCGCGCGGTCGTATATCCAGTCGGGCAGTATTCGCAGCACCCGCGCCAACACCCCCATCTGCCAGGGAATCACCCGGAATCCGACGCCTGCGGCAATCGCGTCGAGCGCCTGGCGCGCGAATTTGTCGGCCGGCATCAGGAACGGCATCGAATATGAATTGCCGCGCGTCAGCGGGGTATCGATATACCCTGGCGCGATCGTCACGACGCGCACGCCGAAGCGCCGGCATTCGACGCGCAGGCTCTCGCAGAAACTGATCACGCCGGCCTTGCTCATCGAATAGGCGGCGTGACCGGGCAACCCGCGGATGCCGGCCACGCTGGCAATGCCCACCAGGCGGCCGGCACGTCGCTCGCACATCGGCTTGATGAACGGCTGGAAGGTGGCGGCCATTCCGAGGTTGTTCGTCTCGACGACGGCGCGCAGCACCTCGAGGTCGGCCTCGTCGCCCATGTCGACGCCCACGCTGATCCCCGCGCTGGCGATCACCACGTCGGGCAGGCCCTGGCGCGCGATGCAGTCGCGACCGGCGGCGGTCATGGCGGGCAGGTCGCGTGCGTCGGCGACGTAGACCTGCGCGCGATCGGCGCCCCAGCCCTGGGACGCTGCCCAGGCGCGCATCTCGTCGCCGCGGCGCGCCACCAGGGCGAGCCGGCCCCCGCGCCGTGCCCACTCGACGGCCATCGCCTGGCCGATCCCGCTGGAGGCGCCGGTGATGAACAGCAGCGGCGCCGTCATCGCTTGGCGTCGCTCGTGCTCGCCATCGACTTGCGCAGCGCCGGCTGCATCAGCGCGTGCACGTTGCCGTGCAGCGTCAGCAGGCGCGTGAGGTCGTCGTACTCCAGGCCGTCGGCGTTGAACTCGCTGTCGCCCTGGCGCACCACCACCATGTACTTCGAATCGACCTTGCGCACCTTGGGCAGCGCATGCAGGTGCTCGCCGTTCATCTGGATCGGCAGCTCGCCCGGCGCCTCGGACACCACCTGCGCCTGGCCGTCGAGCCACACCTCGGTCGAGTCGCCGCGCGCACGGCCGTGCTGGGCGGTGGCGATCATGCGGCGGCCGTCGGGCTCGGTCGTGACGACGCGGATCTGCTCGACCTCCATGATGTCGTCGTCCGGGAAGTGCTGCATGTGCACGCCCTGGATCTCGACCTTGAGCACGCCGGACGGGTCGAAGCGCTGCAGGTTGAACTGGTCCAGCGTGTAGTCGGGCTCGTGCTTGACGACGGCCGGGCCCGACGCCGACAGCAGCCCCGGCGTGTTCTTGGCCACCAGCCAGGTGCCCAGCGCGAGACCCACCATCAGCATCAGCGGCAGGTAGCCGACCAGGCTCTCGCGCACGCGCACGGGCCAGCTCGGCCGCGTGCGGCGCTGCTGGTCGTCGACCGGCGGACTGAGCGGGCTGAGTGCGACCGGCACCTCGGGCAGGTCGGGGATGTGGAGTTCGCCCTTCATCCGCAGGTCACTTCGAGTCGAGCGTCACCAGGAGCTTGGTCATCAGCGGCGCGTACAGGCCGTTGGCCATCAGCAGCAGGTCGCAGAACTCGCGCGCCGCGCCGCGGCCACCCTCGCGTCCGGTGACATAGGCGGCAGCGCCGCGCGCTTCGGCGTGCGCGTTCGCGGGCGCGCACGCGAAGCCGGCGCAGGCGAACAGCGGCAGGTCGGGCCAGTCGTCGCCGATGACGGCCACGTCGCCCCAGTCCACGCCCAGCTGCTGCAGGATGTCGTTGGCCGCGGCCACCTTGTCGGACGCGCCGAACGACGCATGCGGCAGGCCGAGGTCGGACACCCGACGGCGCACCGCCGCCGAATCGCGCCCGGTGATGACGATGGGCGTGATGCCGCCCTTGCGCAGCATCAGCAGGCCCTGGCCGTCGAGCACGTTGAAGTTCTTGAGCGTCTCGCCGGCCTCGGTGATCCAGATCGTGCCGTCGGTGAGGACGCCGTCGACGTCGAAGATCGCGGCCTTGATGCCGGCGCCGGCGCCTTGCGCCTTGACCAGGATCTCGGGCGGGAAGCTCAGGTGCGACTGCGGGGTGCCGGCCATCAGATCACCTTGGCGTGCAGCAGGTCATAGGTGTTGAGCGCGCCCACCAGCTCGCCCTTGCCGTCGACCACCAGCAGGCTGGTGATGCGGTGGCGTTCCATCTGGTCGGCAGCGTCGACGGCCAGCGCGCCGGCGCGGATCAGGTGCGGGCGCGGATGCATCACCTCGTGCGCGACGCGCTGGCGCAGGTCGGCGCCGGTCTCGATGAGGCGGCGCAGGTCGCCGTCGGTGAAGATGCCCACCGGCGTGCGGCCGTCCACCACCGCCGCCATGCCCAGCCCCTTGCTGGACATGACCTGCAGCAGCGTCGAGAAGTTCGCGTCGCGCGCGACCGCGGGCACCGCGTCGCCCGAGCGCATCAGGTCGGACACGTGCATCAGCAGCTTGCGGCCCAGCGCGCCGCCCGGATGCGACAGCGCGAAGTCCTCCTCGCGGAAGCCGCGCGAGTCCAGCAGAGCGACCGCCAGGGCGTCGCCCATGGCCATCTGCGCCGTCGTGCTGGCCGTCGGCGCGAGGTTGAGCGTGCAGGCTTCCTTGTCGACCGCGCAGGACAGGACGATGTCGCACACCTTGGCCAGCGACGAATCGGAACGGCCCGTCAGCGCGACCAGCGTCACGCCGAGCCGGCGCAGCGCTGGGATGATGGCGCTCAGCTCGTTGGACTCGCCCGAGTTGGAGATCAGCAGGCACACGTCGCCCGCCGTCACCATGCCCAGGTCGCCGTGCGCGGCCTCGGCCGGATGCACGAAGAACGACGGCGTGCCGGTCGACGCCAGCGTGGCGGCGATCTTGCGGCCCACGTGGCCGCTCTTGCCCATGCCCATCACGACGACGCGGTGCTCGCAGCGCAGGATCGTCTCGACCGCGCGCGCGAACTCGGCGGTCAGGCGGCGCTGCATTCCGAGCAGCGCGTCGGCCTCGATCGCGAAGGTCTGCCGGGCCAGGTGCAATGCGCGTTCGGCGTCGAACGGCAAGTCGTTTGTCAAAGTGGGCTGCCTGTGTTCTAGGATGGGGGGATTCTAAGTGTCCGGAACCCCCGCGGCTGTGGCGGGGCAAGGCGCTGCCCGACCCACCCACCGCGCGGTTTTGCCCGCGCCAAAACCGGTCCCGCATGGCCTCGACCCTCGAACTCGTCCTGCTGTACCTGGCGGCCGCCATCGCCGGCGTCATGGGCTTTCGCATGCTGCGCCTGCCGCCGGTGCTCGGCTACCTGGTGGCCGGCGTCATCATCGGGCCCAACGCGCTGCAGCTGGCGCACGACACCGCGGGCGTGCACAGCCTGGCCGAGTTCGGCGTCGTCTTCCTGATGTTCGTCATCGGGCTGGAGTTCAACCTGCCCAAGCTGCGCGCGATGCGCACGCTCGTCTTCGGACTGGGCGCCTCGCAGGTGGTGCTGACGATCCTGGGCGCGATGGCCGGCAACTTCGCCATCATCTGGATCTGCTCGCTGATCGGCCGGCACTGGGACCTCACGTGGCAGGCCGCCGCGATCCTGGGCAGCGCGATGGCGATGTCCAGCACCGCGCTGGTCGTCAAGCTGATGGCCGAGCGGCTGGAACTCGAGAGCGAGCACGGCCGCCGCGTGATGGGGGTGCTGCTGTTCCAGGACCTGGCCGTGGTGCCGTTGCTGGTGATCATCCCGGCGCTGGGCGGCGACACGCGCGACCTGTTCAAGACGCTGGTGCCGGCCATCCTCAAGGCGGTGGTGGTGCTGGCGGTGCTGCTGTCCGGCGGCCAGAAGGTGATGAAGTGGTTCCTGACCGCCATCTCACGCCGCAAGAGCGACGAGCTGTTCATGCTGGCGCTGCTGGGCGTCACGCTGGGCCTGGCGGCGGTCACCGAGATGGCCGGCCTGTCGCTCGCGCTGGGCGCGTTCGTCGCCGGCATGCTGATCGCGGAAACCGAATACAAGCACCAGGTGGAGACCGACATCCGGCCGTTCCATGACGTGCTGCTGGGCCTGTTCTTCATCACGATCGGCATGAAGCTCGACTGGCACGTGCTGGCCGACGAATGGGTGGCGGTCATCGTGCTGACCACGGTGCCCATCCTCGTCAAGGCGAGCCTCGTGGCCGGCCTGGCGCGCGTGTTCGGCGCCGCCGCGGGCGTCGCGCTGCGCACCGGCCTGTACCTCGCGCAGGCCGGCGAGTTCGGCTTCGTGCTGCTGACGCTGGGCACCGACAACCACGTGCTGCCCGATCGCTGGGTGGCGCCGGTGCTGGCCAGCATGGTGCTGTCGATGCTCGCGTCGCCGTTCGTCATCCTCTATGCCAACCGCATCGTCATGAAGCTGGCCTCGAGCGACTGGCTGATGCAGTCGGTGGCGCTGACGACGATCGCCAAGCGCGCCATCACGGCCGAGAAGCACGTGATCATCTGCGGCTACGGCCGCTCCGGCCAGAACCTGGCGCGCATGCTGGAGGTCGAGCGCATCCCGTTCATGGCGCTGGACCTGGACCCCGACCGCGTACGCCAGGCCGCGGCCGCCGGCCAGAACGTGGTGTTCGGCGACGCGGCGCGGCTGTCCAGCCTGATGGCCGCGGGGCTCGCGCGCGCGGCGGCGGTGGTCTGCAGCTACCACGACACCCCATCCGCGCTGAAGGTGCTGCACCTGGTCCAGACGCACGCGCCGCGCGTGCCCGTGATTGTGCGCACGATCGACGACTCCGACCTCGAGGTGCTCAAGGCCGCCGGCGCGACCGAGGTCGTGCCCGAGGCGATCGAGGGCTCCCTGATGCTGGCCTCGCACGCGCTGGCGCTGATGGGCGTGCCGATGCGGCGCGTGATCCGGCTCACGCGCGAGGCCCGCGAGGCGCGCTACGGCCTGTTGCGCGGCTTCTTCCACGGCGCCGACGACGACGAGGCCGGCGAGCAGTCGCAGGCGCGGCTGTCCAGCGTCACCATCCCCGCCAACGCGGTTGCCGCCGGACGCACCGTCGCCGAGACGGGCGTCATCGCCGACGGCGTGCAGGTGGTGTCGCTGCGGCTGTCCAGCGGCCGCGTGCTGCCGCCCAATCCCGAGCAGCGCCTGGCCGCGGGCGACACGCTGGTGCTGGCGGGATTGCCGGAGCCGCTGCAGGCGGCCGAAGAGAAGTTGACGACCGGGGCCTGAGCCGCCGGACGGCGTCAGGCGACGGGGGTGCCGCGCTCGAGGGTGCCGCGCATGCGCTCGGCCATGACCGCGCCCGAGGCGCGCAGGATCTCGTACGCGAGCTCGGGCTGGCCGGCCAGCATCTCGTCCAGCCGCGGACGGCTCAGCGCCCAGACGACGCTCGGCGCGATCGCGTCGACCTGCGCCATGCGCATCGTCTCGCCGAACAGGGCCGGCTCGCCGACGATGGAGCCGGCGCGCAGCAGCGCGATCTTGGCGGCCGACGTGGCGGTGCCGCGGACGTACACCTGCAGCGTGCCCGACTCCAGCAGGTACATCGTGCGGTCGGAGTCGCCCTGGTAGATCAGGACGTCGCCGCCCTTCATCTCGCGGCGGATCAAGTACGAGCCCACCACACGCCAGTTCTCCGGCGAAAAGCGCGGACGGAACGCGTCATAGGCGTTCAGCGTTTGGATGGACTGCACCAGATTCAAAACGTTCATTCTCTTGGTCCTTGCGATGGCTCCCGGCAAGCGCCGCACGGCGTTGCAACCCATCGTTCCCTGGGACAGGCATTTGACACCAATTGTCACGTCCGGAAGCCGCCGGCGGCAAGGCAAAGCGCGACGTCCGTCGGCGCCAGCATGCCGTCTGTCGCATCTTCCGGACGCCAGCGGCCCACGAAACACGCATCCTGCCGCGCTGGCCGACGGCAGGCGCTCACTTCAACGATGATGCCATCCCCGATCTGCGGTATCGGGAGGCGACTCTATTCGCGCATTCGGTCACGTCGCCATCAGCCTGACCGAGGGGTGCCGGAGCGATCACACACTCCGCGCAGCGCGATCGGCGCGCTCCCCACGGTACCCGCGCCCGCGATCATTTCCCGATGCAGAACCGCCCGAAGATCTCCCCGAGCAGGTCGTCGGCCGTGAACTGGCCCGTGATCTCGCCGAGCGCGCCGTGCGCCAGGCGCAGTTCCTCGGCAAACAGGTCGAGCGCGGCGTCGCGCTGGTCGGCGTGCGACTGCGCGAGCTGCAGGTGGTCGTCCGTGCGCGCGAGCGCCTGCACGTGACGCGTGCGCGCGATGAACACGCCGTCGGGGACGTGGGTGGCGCCGGCGCGTTCGAGCAGGGCGTCACGCAACGCGTCGAGGCCGGCGCCGGTCTGCGCGGACAAGGCCAGCGCGCCATCGGGCAAGGCGTGACCGGGCGCGAGGTCGCGCTTGTTGTAGACGTGCAGCGGCTCGGCCGCGTGCGCGCGTGCAAGGGCGTCGGCGATCGCCACGTCGTCGGCCTGCGCGGCGGGCTCGTCGGCGCGGCTCAGGTCGTGCAGGAACAGCACCGCGTCGGCATCGGCGATCGCCTGCCAGCTGCGCTCGATGCCGATGCGCTCGACCTCGTCGCTCGCCTCGCGCAGTCCGGCGGTGTCGATCATGTGGATCGGCACGCCGTGGATCTGGATCGTCTCGGTGATGCGGTCGCGCGTGGTGCCGGCGATCGGCGTGACGATGGCCAGCTCCGCGCCGGCCAGCGCGTTCAGCAACGAGCTCTTGCCGACGTTGGGCGCCCCGGCGAGCACCACGCGCAGGCCCTCGCGCAGCAGCGCGCCCTGGCGCGCACGGGCCATGACGGCCGCGAGCCGCGCGCGGATGTCGGCGAGTTGCGCGCGCGCGCCGGCCTTCTCGAGGAAGTCGATCTCCTCCTCGGGGAAATCCAGCGTCGCCTCGACCAGCATGCGCAGGTGGACGATGCGCTCGGCCAGCGCGGTGATCTCCCTGGAGAACGCGCCCGCCAGCGAACGTCCGGCCGATCGCGCGGCGGCCTCGGTGCTGGCGTCGATCAGGTCGGCGACGGCCTCGGCCTGCGCGAGGTCCAGCTTGTCGTTGAAGAACGCGCGCGCCGTGAACTCGCCCGGATTGGCCAGGCGCAGGCCGATGCCGCGGCCCGCCTCGAGGCAGCGCGCGAGGATCAGCTGCAGCACCACCGGCCCGCCGTGCGCCTGCAGTTCCAGCACGTCCTCGCCCGTGTACGAGTTGGGCGTGGGGAAGTGGATGGCCAGGCCCTGGTCGAGCGCCTGGCCCTGCGCGTCCAGGATGGGGCCGTAGTGCGCCACGCGCGGCGTCAACGGCTTGGCGCACAGCGCGGCGACCAGCGTCGACAGGTCCTTGCCCGACGCCCGGACGATGCCCACCGCGCCGCGGCCGGGGGCCGTGGCGATGGCGACGATCGGGTCGGTCAGGTGCGCGAGGTCGGTGGCGGCGTTCATCAGGGCTCGATTGTCGTCAAATGAAAAACGCCGCGGTCGGCTCGGGGCCGAACGCGGCGTCGTCGTGACGCGGGAGGGCTCAGCCCTTGACGATCTTCGCGTCAGCGGCCTTCAGGCCCTTGGCCTTCTCGCCTTCGAGGCCGCGGTTGATCATCCACTGCTGCAGGATCGTCAGCGCGTTGTTCGTGACCCAGTACAGCGTCAGGCCGGCCGGGAACGAGAACAGCGCGGCGCTGAAGGCCAGCGGCATCAGCCACATCATCTTGGCCTGCACCGGGTCGGCCGGCGTGGGCTGCAGCGAGACCTGGATCAGCGACGTGGCCGTCATCAGGATCGGCAGGATCGCGTACGGGTCCATGATGGACAGGTCATGGATCCAGCCCATCCAGGGTGCGCCGCGCATCTCGGCCGACGAGGTCAGCACCGTGTACAGCGCGATGAAGATCGGCATCTGGATCAGGATGGGCAGGCAGCCGCCGAGAGGATTGACCTTCTCCTCGCGGTAGATCTTCATGATCTCCTGCTGCTTCTGCTGCGGGTTGTCCTTGTAGCGGACGTTCAGCTCCTGGATGCGCGGGTTGACGGCCTTCATCTTGGCCATCGAGCGGTACGCGTTGGCGTTCAGGCCGTAGAACGCGATCTTGAGCAGCACCACCAGCGCCACGATCGACCAGCCCCAGTTGCCGATCACCGTGTGGATCTTGCTCAGCAGCCAGAACAGCGGCTGGGCGATGATCTTCAGGCGGCCGTAGTCCTTGACCTGCTCGAGGTTGGGCGCGAGCGGGGCCAGCAGCTTCTCTTCCTGCGGGCCGGCGAACAGCGTGGCCTTGACCGACTGCGTGGCGCCCGGGGCGACCGTGCCCACCGGC
>DATCRO010000553.1:0-9806 GCA_036569025.1 Burkholderiaceae bacterium | reverse complement strand
CCGGCGCCGATGCCGGCGATTCGCGCACGCGGGCCCGCGTGCCGAGGGCGACGCCGGCCTCGTACGTGCCGACGCCGGCGGGCGCCTGCAGCGGCAGCACGCCCGCGAGCTCGCCGCCAAGTGCGCCGCAAAAGCCCGCGCCCGGCGGCAGGTCGGCCAGCGAGGCGAGCAGCACGCCGACGATGCCCAGCTTGAGCATCCAGTTGGCGATCGCGAAGCCCCAGGCCGCCGCGCCGCCGCGCGCGGCGCGGAACGCGGCCGCGACCTTGGCCACCAGGTGCCAGGCCCTGCGCGTGCGGGCGGACGCATGGGCCCGCGCGCGCGACCAGCGGGCATGCACGTGGATGCGGCGCACCAGCACGGGCAGCAGCGTGGCCGCCGCCAGGATCGCGGCCGCCGCGAAGCCGATGCGCCACGGCAGCGGCGCCGGCACCAGGATCGCGATGCCCAGCACGCCCAGCACCATCATGTCCTGCAGCCGCAGCCACAGCAGGCTCGCCGTGGCGTCGCCCAGGCCTACGCCCCAGCGCCGGTGCAGCAGGAACGAGTAGCTCGCCTCGCCCGAGCGCATCGGCAGGATGTTGATGGCCGCGTTGTGCAGGAGCGTGACCTGCAGGCACTCGCGATAGCCCAGGCCGAGGGTGCGCAGCTTCCACAGCCACTCGGCGCGCAGCCGGCCGGCGCGCAGCGCGTACGTGGCGCTCATGCCCAGCGTGGCGCCGACCCAGCCCGGCCACGGCACGGTGGCCACGCGCTCGGCCAGCAGCCGCCACGGCGTGAAGACCACCAGCACGGCCAGCAGCGCGACGCCGGCGGCGATGCTGGCGGCGGCGATCCAGCGGGTGCGGGTCATCGGGTCAATCAGCGACGGCGGCGCGGCCGCTCGCGCGCCACCAGCGCGCGGCGCCCGCGAGCGCGACGAGGGCCAGGACGTATTGCAGCGTGGCCGCCAGCGGATAGCCGGGCAGCAGGTTGCGCGCCCATTTCCTGTCGACGAGGCCGGTGGCATCCAGCAGGCCGGGGGTGGCGGCGATGCAGAAGGCGCACAGCAGGAGGCCAGCGGCCATCAGCCGCTGGCCCAGGGGCCGCGAGAGCAGCCGCGTCATCGCGCCCACCGGCCAGGCGTGCGGCGCGAGGCCGCCGAACACGAGGCCCAGGCCGCCGCCGACGAGCGTGTCCGCCGGCCAGTGCGCGCCGACGGCCAGCCGAGACAGCGCGATCCCCAGGGCCAGCAGCGCGATGAGCACGATGCCGAGGTTGGACGTGAGCACGCCGTCGACCGCGCCGCGTTCGCCGAAACGGCGCCGCTCGGCCACGAGCACGGCCAGCATCGCGAAGGCCATCGCGCTGTGGCCCGAGGGCATCGAGCCTGAACCGAGGGGTGTTCCCACGACAGCGAGATGTTCCGCGCCGAGCGCCAGGAAGGGCCGCGGCGAAGGCAGGTGGTGCTTGATCCAGCTGGCGGTCAGGCCGCCCAGCACGATGCCCCACAGCAGCTGCGCGACGCGCTCGGGCACCTCGTCGGCGCAGGCCGTCAGGTAGATGAACGCCGACAGCGCCAGGCCCGCGACGCTCAGCATCGACCAGGCGGCGGGCGCGTCCGGGCCGAAGCGGTTGACGGCGTGGAACAGCGCCTCGTTGCAGGCGGCGTTCGAACGCAGCCACAGGCCCGCGGCGATGGCGAGCGCGCCCGCGGCGAGCACGCGCCAGTCCCAGGTCACCGCCTGCGGCGAAGGGGGCGTCGGCGGGGTTCGGGAGGCGGTCGGCATGGGCGGCGATTGTATCGACCGGCCGCCTCCGCCCTGGCTCGCCGGGTGAGCCTGGGCCGGCGCGAGAATGCGCTCGACAGGAACCACTTCCGATGCCCCGCACGAAGACCATCACGCTGGACCACCTGCGCCGCTACGCGGTCGCCCGCACGCTGTTTCCGCCGACCACGCTGCAGAAGGCCATCGAGCGCCTGGGCTTCGTGCAGGCCGACCCGATCCGCGCCCCGGCGCGGGCGCAGGACCTCACGCTGCGCCATCGCGTCAAGGACTACCGCGCCGGCGATCTGGAACGCCGCTATCCGCGGCTGGCCGTCGAGGAGGACTGCCTCGTCAACTACGGCTTCGTGCCGCGCAGCCTGCTGCCGCTGATGCATCCGCGCACGCCCGCGCGCGGCTGGGACGCGGCGATGCAGCGCCGCGCCGACGAGGTGCTCGCGTTCGTGCGGGCGCGCGGCGCGACGCATCCGCGCGACGTGCAGGAGGTGTTCGACCACGGCCGCGTGCAGAGCTGGGGCGCGACCAACACGCTCAACGCCAGCACCGCGCTGCTGGACGGCTTGCACTACCGCGGCCTGCTGCGCGTCAAGCGGCGCGAGAACGGTACCCGCGTCTACGAGGCCGTCGACCATCCGCCGGCGGATGACGACCCGGCGGCGCGCCACGAGCGTGCGCGCCGGCTGCTGATGACGATCGTCGAGAAGTACGCGCCGCTGCCGTCGGCCTCGCTGGGCTACCTTGCGCGGCTGCTGGAATACGGCGCGCCGCACCTGCACGGCGAGACGCGCACGCTGCTGGCCGAACTGCGCGCCGGACTGCCGCAGGCGCGCATCGACGGCGTCACCTGGCTGTGGACGCCGGGCGAGGATCCGGCGTCGCGCAAGTGGCGCGTCGACGACGGCCGCGCGCGGCTGCTCGCGCCGTTCGACCCGGTGGTGTGGGATCGCCGCCGCTTCGAGCTGTTGTGGGGCTGGACGTACAAGTTCGAGGCCTACACGCCGGCCGTCAAGCGGACGATGGGCCACTATGCGCTGCCCCTGCTGTACGGCGACCGCGCGATCGGCTGGGCCAACGCCACGCTGGTGGACAAGGCGCGGCTCGAGGTGCACGTGGGCTTCGCCGACAAGGCCTGGGCGCGCGAGAAAGCGCTTGCTGCCGCGATCGACGACGAACTCGCCGGGATGGCGGAGTTCCTGCAACTGGGCCGTGGTGCCGCTACCAGGGTCAAGCGCCCGCGAAAGTAGTGCACAAGTTGACGAGACGGCCGGTTGCGCGAGGCGCCGGCGTCCCGCGGGTAACAAAAAGCACGTCAAATGCAATTGCCGGCTCCCACCGGGCCCGCGGCGCTCGCCGCGGTCCACGGAACAAGGCCGGCCAAGCAGTCCTGAATACTCTGCGAGGCACGCATGGAAGGGTCGAATTTCAGTCGTCCAGCCGGACGCAACGGGAGCTCCGACACCGGTCGCATCGCGACCGCGCGTCCGAACGACGTCGCGCCGTCGGCCTCGATGGCGCCCGCGCTGAGCTCGGGCATCGCCGGCATCGCGCTGGCCGCGCTGGAGGCCGAGCTGGCCTACCGCGGGCCCGAACGCCGCAGCGGCCCGGGCGCCGGCCTGGCCAAGCTGCTCGCCAGCGTGCTGGACGAGGTCGACTACGGCCTCGTGCTGATCGCCGCCGACGGCCACGTCGTGCACGCCAACCACGCCGCGCGCGTGGAGCTGGCCGGCGCCAAGACTTTGCAGCTGGTCGGCCGCCGGTTGAGCGGCCGCTCGGCCGTCGACCAGCGGGCGCTCGACGAGGCGCTCGCCAGCGCCCGCGACGAGGGCAAGCGCCGCATGCTGGCGTTCGCGCCGGCCAACGCGCTGTCCGAAGGCAAGTCCTGCGACCTGTCGATCGTGCCGCTGCCCGCGCCGCTGTCGTCCAACCATTCCGGCCACGCGGTGCTGATCTCGCTGCCGCGCAGCCGCATCGCCGAGACGCTGTCGGTCGACGCCTATGCCCGCGAGCTGGGCCTGTCGCGCCGCGAGCAGCAGGTGCTGGCCGGCCTGTGCGAGGGCCTGCGCGTCAAGGAGATCGCCGCCAAGCTCGAGATCGGCGACGAGACCGTTCGCAGCCACGTCAAGCGGCTCAAGGCCAAGACGGGCTGCGCCGGCATCGTCGACATCGTCAACCAGGTCTCGCGCCTGCCGCCCATGGTCGGCGCGCTGCGCCAGGTGGCCGACCTGCCGCCGATCGACGAACGGTCTTGAATCGCTGACGAGGCTTGAGGCCGCCGGGAGGCGGCCGATATAATCTCGTCCATTCCGAGGAGCGTTGCGAGGTCCGGCCGTCGATCACGGCTGCGCGCCCCAGGCTCGGAACCCCATCAAAGGCAACCGCGCTCACCCGCTTCGCTCGCGCGAGGTTCCGGGTGAAGGTGCAAGGTCGCCTTCCCCGCGGCCTTCGCGGCGCGTGGCGGGTACTCAACGGAGAACCCGAATGAACGCAGCACTGACCCCCCTTCCGACCGACGCGTACGCCGTCGCCGACCTGAAGCTGGCCGACTGGGGCCGCAAGGAAATCGCCATCGCCGAGAGCGAGATGCCCGCGCTGATGGCCATGCGCGCCGAGTACGGCAGCTCGCTCAAGGGCGCCCGCATCGCCGGCAGCCTGCACATGACGATCCAGACGGCCGTGCTGGTCGAGACCCTGCAGGCGCTCGGCGCGCAGGTGCGCTGGGCGTCGTGCAACATCTTCTCCACGCAGGACCACGCCGCCGCCGCGCTCGTGGCGCAGGGCACGCCGGTGTTCGCGTACAAGGGCGAGACGCTCAAGGACTACTGGGACTACACCCACCGCATCTTCGAGTTCGGCGCCAAGGGCGACAAGGACGAAGGCCCGAACATGATCCTGGACGACGGCGGCGACGCGACGCTGCTGATGCACCTGGGCCTGCGCGCCGAGAAGGACCTCTCCGTCGTCGGCAACCCGACCAGCGAGGAAGAGCGCGAGCTGTTCGCCGCGATCAAGGCCAAGCTGGCCGTCGACCCGACCTGGTACACGCGCAAGAGCGCCCAGATCATCGGCGTGACCGAAGAGACGACGACCGGCGTGCACCGCCTCAACGAGATGTCGGCCAAGGGCACGCTGCTGTTCCGCGCCATCAACGTCAACGACTCCGTCACCAAGAGCAAGTTCGACAACCTGTACGGCTGCCGCGAGTCGCTCGTGGACGGCATCAAGCGCGCGACCGACGTGATGGTCGCCGGCAAGATCGCCGTCGTGGCCGGCTACGGCGACGTGGGCAAGGGCTCGGCGCAGGCGCTGCGCGCGCTGTCGGCGCAGGTCTGGGTGACCGAGATCGACCCGATCAACGCGCTGCAGGCCGCGATGGAAGGCTACCGCGTGGTGACGATGGACGACGCGGCCGCGCACGGCGACATCTTCGTCACCTGCACCGGCAACAAGAACGTCATCACGTACGAGCACATGGCCGCGATGAAGGAGCAGTCGATCGTCTGCAACATCGGCCACTTCGACAACGAGATCGACATCGCCTCGCTCGAGCACTGCAAGTGGGAGGAGATCAAGCCGCAGGTCGACCACGTGATCTTCCCGAACGGCAAGCGCATCATCATGCTGGCCAAGGGCCGCCTCGTGAACCTGGGCTGCGGCACGGGCCATCCGAGCTACGTGATGTCGTCGTCGTTCGCCAACCAGACGATCGCGCAGGTCGAGCTGTTCACGCGCCCCGACGCGTACCAGAAGGGCAAGGTCTACGTGCTGCCCAAGCACCTGGACGAGAAGGTGGCGCGCCTGCAGCTGTCCAAGCTCAACGCCAAGCTGACGGAGCTGACCGACGAGCAGGCGGCGTACATCGGCGTGTCGAAGGCGGGGCCGTACAAGCCCGACTCGTACCGCTACTGAGCAAAGGGGTCTGGCCTCTCCTCATGTCGCCGCCAGGGCGCAGCCATCGGCAGACATGCCACCGGCGACAGGAGGCGAGGGCCTGACCCCGAACGTCAGCCGGGGACCGGGGTCAGGCCTTCGCCTCGAATCGCGGCCGCCTCATCGGCTTGCGGCGGCGTCGCGGCGCGATTTCGAGGAGAGGCCAGACCCCTCCGGCCAGACCCCTCCGGCCGGTTCCTGGACGCGAAGCCATTTCACTGGAACAACCATGATCAAGATCCCCGTCAGCCTCGAGTTCTTCCCGCCGAAGACCCCCGAAGGCATGACCAAGCTGGCCGCGGCGCGGCAGCAGCTGTACGCGCTCGATCCCGAGTTCTGCTCGGTCACCTACGGCGCCGGCGGGTCCACGCAGATGGGCACGCTGCAGGTGGTGCAGGCGATCCGCGACGAGGGCCGCGTGGGCGTGCCGCACTACACCTGCATCGGCGCCACGCGCGCGAGCGTGGGCTCGACGCTGGACGGCTTCAAGGACGCGGGGCTCAAGCGCCTCGTCGCGCTGCGCGGCGACCTGCCCAGCGGCTCGGGCAGCTTCGGCGAGTTCCGCTATGCCACCGAGCTCATCGAGGCGATCCGCAAGCACTCGGACGACCACTTCCACATCGAGGTGGCGGCCTATCCCGAGACGCATCCGCAGGCGCGCTCGCCCGAGGCCGACCTGAAGGCCTTCGCGGCCAAGGCCGCCGCCGGCGCGAACTCGGCCATCACGCAGATGTTCTTCAACGCCGACGCATACTTCCGCTTCGTCGACGACGCGCGCGCGATGGGCGTCACGATCCCCATCGTGCCGGGCATCATGCCCATCACGAACTCCAGCGGCCTGATGCGCTTTGCCGACAACACCGGCTGCGAGATCCCGCGCTGGATGCGGCTGCGGCTGCAGTCCTTCGGCGACGACACCGCATCGATCAAGGCCTTCGGCCTGGACGTGATGGCGCGCCTGTGCGAGCGCCTGGTCGCCGGGGGCGTGCCGGCGCTGCACTTCTACACGATGAACCAGTCGGCGGCCACGCTGGCGCTGGTGGACGCGATCGGCGGCTGAACGCCGATCGCGTGGCGCACGTGCTTACGTGCGCTGGTGCAGCCCGTCCGACTCGACGCGCACCTTCTCGCCGATCGCCGGCGCCGTCGACTCGCGCACCGTGCGCAGGCTGCCGTCCTCCATGCGCACGTTGACGTCGTAGACGATGGACTGGCGGTGGTGCTTCTCGATGGCGTTGCCGATCAGGCCGCCGCCGACCGCGCCGACGACGCCGCCCAGCGTGCGGTTGTTGCCGCCGGCGATGCGGTTGCCCACCAGCGCGCCCGTGGCGCCGCCGGCCAGCGCGCCGACACCGTTGGTCTCGCCCTGCACCTTCACCTCGGTCACGGACTCGACCACGCCGCATTCGCGGCAGGCGGCCGCGGCCACGCGCTGGTCGTTGCGCACGTCGGTGTCGCGGTCGGCGCGCGGCGGCAGCTGGCGCTCCTGCGCGCGCTCGCGCGCGGCGCGTTGCTGCTCGGCGCGGCGCGCGTCCTGGCGGATCTGGTCCCGCCGGCCCGCCTCGTAGGCGCTCTTGTTGGCCGCGTCGTTCTGCGCGACGACGAGCGGGGCAGGCGCCGGCGCCGGGGCAGGCGTGGGCGCCGTCGCGACGGTGGACGGCATGCTCGCGGCCGCGTTGGGCGGCGGCACGTCGTTCGAATCGGTCTTCGAACAGGCGCCCAGGCCGATCGCCGCCGAGGCGACGAGCGCGAGCTGGAAGGCGCGGGCGCGGGACGAGGTGGTGCTGGTCATGGGAGTCTCCTTTTCCGGTCGGGCCGGAGGGGCCCGTCATTCCGGTCAGGTGGCGATGCGCATGCCCGCGTGCCCGGCCATGGAAACATCCGGATGCATCGCGGTCGAGCTGGCCGCCGCGCACGCGTCGGCGCTGCCCATGAAAAAAGGGCGTTCGCCGCGTGGCGAACGCCCCTTGCACCTGGATACAGGTCGGCTTACGGATTGGTCGTCGTCTGCGGGACGCCGGCCGCCTTGTACTGCGTCAGGCCGAAGAGCTTGCGCACGTCGGGGCTGCCGTTGCCGTAGACATAGTTGTAGTTGTAGCTCGGGAAGCTGTCGTTGGCGACGCCGTTGAAGCCCGGGTTGTTGCGATGGTAGAACTGCAGCGCGGCCGGGGCCTTGGTGCCGCCGGCCAGCGTCTGCAGCGCGCCCATCGCGTACAGGTAGTAGTTGGCGTTGCCCATCCGGTGGTTCTTCTTGCCGAGTTGCTGCTCGAACAGCGCCAGCGCGCCGACGAACTCGGGCGAGGACACCGAGGTGCCGATCACGCCGTAGTTGCCGCCGCCGATGCCCACGCCGTACGACACCACCGCCGCGCTGTCGTCGTCATTGCAGCTGATGGCCGAGCCCGGGCAGCCGCCGACCTGCATGCCCACGTCGGGGATGGTGCGCCAGTGGTTGGTGCCGGTGTTGGCCAGGTACTGGTACAGCGGCTTGCGGAACACGACGCTGACGCCGCCGCCCGCGCCCCAGGCGCCGCCGGACACGTTCACGCCCAGGCCCCACGGGTCGCTCGGCACTTCCGGGTCGTTGTAGGCGCTCTCGCGCACGTAGGTCGAGTCCAGCGACGGGGGCGCGCTGTTGGTGACCAGGTTGCCGCCGCCGACCGCCGTCACGGCCGGGTCCGCCGCCGGGGTGCTGACGCTGGGCACGAAGGTCGGCGCGGTGCCGCCGGTGACGTAGTCGGCGCTCGGGCACTCCAGGCCCGACTCGTCGCCCGAGCTGGCCACGAACGTGATGCCCTGGGCGTTGCCCTGCAGGAACATCTCGTGCTGGGCCTGCAGCAGGTCGGTGTAGTCGACGCCGCCGTTGTACGCCGCGGTGTACGCGAGCTCGCAGCCGCCGAACGACGAGTTCACGATGTCGTACTGGTTGCTGTCGATGATGTACTGGTACCCGTCCATGATGTGCTGGTCGGACAGGTCGGGGATGCTCACCAGCGTGACCTTGGAGCCGGGCGCGCCGCCGAGCACCTGCTGCACGTCGAGGCTGGCCTCGAACGAGCCGTAGCCGTCGTAGACGCCGCCGCCGTCGATGGTCACGGTGTCGACCGTGGGAACGGCCTGGCCGGTCACCGCGGTGAACTTCTCGTGGTTGAACATCGCGGCCACGTCGTTCGGGAAGATCAGGTCGGCCATCAGCACCGCCACGGTGACGCCGGTGCCGTCGGTCTTGGCGCTCCAGGCCGGGTAGTCGTAGGCCTGCTTCAGGTCGGTGAACCAGTACGGGCCGGTGGTGCTGTAGCGATTGTCCGGGCTGTTGGCCTCGGGGGCCTTGCCGAGCACGTGGGCGTGGATGTGGCGCTCCGGCACGGTGGCCAGGCCGAACACGCGCGCGTCGACGCCGGCCAGTTCGCCCGGGATGCGCAGGCCGCTGCGGGCCTGGAAGCGGGTGTGCGAGTGCCGGGTGACCTTCTCCAGCGGCGCGCTGAAGGCCTGCGACACCTGGGCCGCGGTGCCGCGCGCACGCACGCCGTGGGCGTTGCTGGACACGATGGTCAGGCCGCGCGCGGTCAGCGCGTCCTTGACGGCTTCGATGTCGGCCGGACGCGGGCCGTACTTGGCAAGGAATTCCGCCGGCTGCAGCCACTGGTGGTACTGCGGCGAATGCTCGTCGTGCTGGCGCGCGATCAGGGCCTCGAGCTGGTCCTTGTGGCGCAACGGCAGGTAGATGCCGAACTCGACGACGTCCTGCGACGCGGCGGCGGCGACCGTCGCCTGCGAGTCCGCGTGGGCCAGCGCCTTCAGGGGCGCCGCGAGCGCGGACTGGGCGGCGACGAGGCCGCTGGCGCACAAGGCGGCCGTCAATAGCATGTTGATTCGCATGGGGGTTCCCCTCACGGTGGAAGAAAGTGGATTTCCGAGGAAAAAAGTCTCGGTTCGGCGCGTTGGTGTGTCAACGACGCGAACCCCCGGACCGCGGGGCGAGGTATCCCGATGCGGGTTTGCGCGGATCGACAGGTATTCGGCGCGGCGCTCACCGAAATGGGGGATCCCGTGCGCCGCCGCCGGCAGCCTGGACGGCCGATCGGCCGCCGCCTGTGGCGATCGACTCGCGAC
>DATCRO010000552.1:0-2113 GCA_036569025.1 Burkholderiaceae bacterium | reverse complement strand
GTCCAGGTAGATCAGCGCGAGCGGCCGGCGCGCGCGGCGGTAGCGCGCCAGCGACTGTTCCAGCAGCTCGTCGAACTGGCGCCGGTTGGCCAGGCCCGTGAGCGTGTCCACGCGCGCGAGGCGCTGCAGCTCGCGCTCGGTCTCCTTCAGCGAGGTGACGTCGGTGCTCATCGTGAAGATGCCGCGCACGCTGCCGTCGTCGCGGACGTCGGGGATGTAGACCGTCTGCAGGTTGCGCAGCCCCTGCAGGGTGCGCGAGACGACCTCGAACTCGACGCGCCGGCCGGCGAGCGCCGCGCGCAGGTGATCGCGCCGCGCGGCGTAGTGCTCCTCGCCGACCACGTCGCGCAGCGGCCGGCCGATCGCGGCGGCGATGTCGGTGCCCAGCCACACGTGGAAGGTCGCGTTCATGAAGCGCAGGCGCTCGTCGGCGTCGACGTAGGTGATCAGCATCGGCAGGTTGTCGGTGACGGCGCGCAACTGCCGCTCGCTGGCCTCGATGCGGTCGCGCGCGTGCTGCTGCTCGGTGCGGTCGGTGACCAGGCCGTACACGCCGATCACCTGCCCGCGCTCGTCGCGGTCAGGCACGTAGTGCACCTGCATGAAGTCGACGCCGCCGGGCACCTTGTTGGTCAGGTCGAAGACGACGTCGTGGCCCGCCAGCGCCTGGTCGATTCGCGCGTGCACGCCCTCGAAGACATCCTGGCCGAAGACCTCGGCCACCGTCTTGCCCACCGGGGACTCGGGCAGCGAGAACCAGCTCATGTAGTTGGCGTTGACGAAGGTGTAGCGGTAGTCGCGGTCCATGCGCGAGATCAGGCCCGGCATGTGGTCGGCGATGGCGCGCACCAGCGCCTCGCTGCGCGCGAGCGCGAGCTCGGCGCGGAAGCGCTCGGTGATGTCGAGCACCATGATGAAGAAGCCGGGCACGCTGCCGTCGGGCCGCACCTCCGGCACGTACTGCGCCAGGAAGTGCCGGTTCGCGTTCTCGCGCCAGCCGGTGCGCTCGAACTGCTGCGGCTCGCCGCGCAGCGCGCCCTCGATGTGCGGCAGCAGCTCGGCGTGCGCCGCATCGCCCAGGAACTGGCGCATCGTGCGGCCGATCACGGACTCGGGCTCGGCGCCCATCACGTGGCGGAAGTGGCCGTTGGCGAAGCGGTAGACCTGGTCCCGGTCGACGTACGCGAACATCGCCGGCACGTTGTCGGTGACGGCCTTGAGCCGCGCCTCGCTGGTGGCCAGCTGCTCCTGCGCCTCGACGCGCTGCGTGATGTCGCGCAGCGTGACGTGCGTCTGCCAGTACCCGCTCGCCTTGCGGTAGCGCGCCACCTGGCACTCGACCACCCGCCGCCCGCCGCCCGCGCGCGGCAGCGTCAGTTCGGTGGTCGACCCCGGCGCGCCACCGGCCACCAGCGCCGCGATCGCGCCCGCGCCACCGCGCATCGCGTCGGCCGCGCGCCGGCCCACCAGCGTCGCGGCATCGGTGCCGGTCATCGCCGTGAACGCCGCGTTGGCATGCAGCAGCACGCCCTGGTCGTCGATCACCAGGATGCCGTCGGAGACGTTCTGCAGGAAGGCCTCGAACTGGCGCTGGCTGGCCTGCAGCGCCATGCCCAGGCTGCAGATCAGCAGGCTGGTGCAGGCCTGCGCGGTGACGTAGCTCCACAGCGCCAGCGAACCGGCGCGCGGGTCGTGCAGCGCGAAGGGGCCGACGCCGCGCGCGGTGCCGTAGCCGGTGGCGATCGACAGCAACAGCACGCCGATCGACGCCGCGATGACGCCCCCGCGCATCGCCAGCAGCGCCAGCAGGAAGAACGGCAGCGCCAGCAGCGGGTAGACGAACGCGGAGTCGCGATCCAGCCAGCCGGAAAAGGCGGTCAGGCCACAAGCCACCACCACCGCCTGCAAGAGCAGGTTGCTCAGCCCGGCGGGGCCCCCGAACGCCAGCGCCGCGCTCGCGCGGCTCCAGGCGATCAGCGGCACGCCGGCCAGCAGCGCGCCGACGGCGTCGCCGACCAGCCAGCCGATCCACGCCGGCAGCAGGTGCGCGGACTCCGGCGCGCCGGCCACGGCCAGCCACAGCACGCCGTTGAGCGAGGTGACGCACATGCCC
>DATCRO010000551.1:0-4543 GCA_036569025.1 Burkholderiaceae bacterium | reverse complement strand
GTGTCGGCCAGGGCGAGCGAGTTCATCACGGTCGCGAGCATGCCCATGTAGTCGGCCGTGGCGCGGTCCATGCCGACGGAGC
This sequence comes from Burkholderiaceae bacterium, assembly GCA_036569025.1. Taxonomy (GTDB): domain Bacteria; phylum Pseudomonadota; class Gammaproteobacteria; order Burkholderiales; family Burkholderiaceae_C; genus Scleromatobacter. The sequence continues at coordinate 4,461 of DATCRO010000551.1, read as the reverse complement.
CGCCGGCCACGCCGCGGAAGATGTTGCCGCCGCCGATGACGACCGCGACCTCGCAGCCGAGCTGCGTGATCTCCTGGACCTCGCGCACCATGCGCACGATGGTGGCGCGATTGATGCCGAAGGCGTCGTCGCCCATCAGCGCTTCGCCGGAAAGTTTCAGAAGGATGCGCTTGTACGCCGGCATGGAGGGCAGGACTTTCGGGGCTGGTGGGACGCTGGAAAAGAGCCGCTGTCGATGGGGCGGATGGCAGGGACCGCGTGAGTGTAAGCCGCGGCCCCCGCCCGGGGCCGCGATGCCGCGTTCAGTGCCCGCGGGCCGCCGCGACCTGGGCCGCGACCTCGTCGGCGAAGTTGTCGGCTTTCTTCTCCAGGCCCTCGCCGACGACGTAGAGCGTGAAGCCCTTGATCGTCGTGTTGGCGGCCTTGAGCATCTGCTCGACGGTCTGCTTGTCGTTCTTCACGAACGACTGGTTCAGCAGCGAGACTTCCTTGAGGTACTTCTGCACCGAGCCTTCGACCATCTTGGCGACGATGTCGGCCGGCTTGCCGGACTCGGCGGCCTTCTGGGTGGCCACCGAGCGCTCGGTCTCGACCAGGTGGGCCGGGACGTCGGCGGCGGACAGCGCCTTCGGCTTCATCGCGGCGACGTGCATCGCGACGTCCTTGGCGGCCGTGTCGTCGCCCTCGAACTGGACGACCACGCCGATGCGCGTGCCGTGCAGGTAGTGCGCCAGGCCGGCGTTCTCCACGCGCTCGAAGCGGCGGATGGTCATGTTCTCGCCGATCTTGCCGACCAGCGCCAGGCGCACGGCGTCGACCGTCGAGCCGTCCAGCTCGAGCGCCGACAGCGCGGCGACGTCGGCCGGGTTCTTCTCGGCGACCAGCTTGGCCAGCTTGTTGGCGAAGGCGATGAAATCGTCGTTCTTGGTGACGAAGTCGGTCTCGCAGTTGACTTCGATCATGGCGCCGACGTTGCCGGCGACGTAGGTGGCGATGACGCCTTCGGCGGTGACGCGCGAACCGGCGCCGGCCGCCTTGGTGCCCAGCTTGACGCGCAGGATCTCTTCGGCCTTGGCCAGGTCGCCGTCGGCCTCGGTCAGGGCCTTCTTGCAGAGCATCATCGGCGCGTCGGTCTTGGCGCGCAGTTCAGCCACCATGCTTGCGGTAATCGCGGGCATCTTCAAACTCCATCATCTGCGCCGGCCAGCGTACTGGCCGACAGTGAACAAATTGCTTCCGTCCTCGGCGCGGCGAGCGACTGTTGCGCTTTCGCCTCGCCTTGTGCAAAGGGGGCCTCGCAGCCCCCCTTGAACACAGACCCGTCAGGCGACGGGTGGGGGTGATCAGCCTTCGGCGCTCTCTTCGACGTACTCGTCGCCCGAGGCGGCAACCTGCTGCACCACGTCGTTCGTCGCGTTGGCCTTGCCTTCGACCACGGCGTCAGCCACGGCCTTGGCGTACAGCGCCACGGCCTTGGCCGAGTCGTCGTTGCCCGGGATCACGTAGTCGATGCCGATCGGCGAATGGTTGGTGTCCACGACGCCGATGACCGGGATGCCCAGCTTGTTGGCTTCCTGGATGGCGATCTTGTGGTAGCCGACGTCGATCACGAAGATCGCGTCCGGCAGCGCGGCCATGTCCTGGATGCCGCCGATGTCCTTCTCGAGCTTGATGCGCTCGCGCTCGAACATCAGGGCTTCCTTCTTGATCACGGCCAGCGTGCCCGAATCCTTGGCGGCCTGCATGTCCTTGAGCTTCTTGAGCGAACCCTTGACCGTCTTGAAGTTGGTCAGCATGCCGCCCAGCCAGCGCTGGTCGACATAGGGCATGCCGCAGCGCTGGGCTTCGGCGGCGACCACTTCGCGCGCCTGGCGCTTGGTGCCCACCATCAGGATCGTGCCGCGCTTGGCCGCGAGGGTGCGGATGAACTTGAGCGCGTTCTCGAAGGCCGGCAGGGTCTTCTCGAGATTGATGATGTGGATCTTGTTGCGATGGCCGTAGATGTACGGGGCCATCTTGGGGTTCCAGAAGCGGGTCTGGTGTCCGAAATGGACGCCGGCTTCCAGCATTTCGCGCATGGATACAGACATGGAGTACTCCAAAGGTTGGGTCTAGAATCCCGGCACACATTGCATCGAGCTACAGGACTTACGGTTTCTAACCGCCTCAGGCCCTGCGCCTGCTCGACCACAACACCTTGATTGCCGGGTTCGCGTGTTTGGGATCTTTCATCGCTGAAAAGACCCCGTTTTCATCGATCACCGCGCCGGGTTGTCACCCTTTTGCATGGCCACCGAGAAAAACCCAAAGAGTATAGCAGGCCAGACGCGGTCCTGCACCAGTTCCACCCCCGCCCCGCACATTTATCTCGCGGAGGCCGCCCGATGAGGATCGCCGTGATCGGCGCCGGCATGGCCGGCGTCGCGGCCGCCCAGGCCCTGGCCGCCGACGGCCACGAGGTGACGGTGTTCGAGCGCCGCTCCAGCGTCGCCGAGGAGTCCAGCTTCGCCCCCGCCGGCATCGCCGCGGCCGCGCTCGCCGCGCCATGGCGGCCCGCGCCCGGGCGGTTGCAGGCGGGCAAGGCGGACGACGTCAGCCGGCTGCACCCGACCGGCGCCGCCTTCGCCGTGCCGGGCCTGCTGGGCAAGGGCGACGCCGCGGCGACCGCACGCCGCGAGGAGCGCGCGCGGGCGCTGCACCGGCTGCTGGCCGCCGGCGTCGCGCGCATCGACGAGCTCACCCGCGCGCTGGGCCTGGATTTCGAGCGCAGCGACGGCCTGCTGCTGGTGCAGCCCGACGCCGCGCAGGCCACGCACGCGATCGCGTGGTTGCAGGCGCTCGGCGAGACGGCCGAGTGGGCCGACGCCGTGCGCCAGCGCCAGCTCGAGCCCGGCCGCGGCGTCGCCGACGACGCGCCGCGTGCCGTCTGGCTGCCGCAGGCGCGCGTGGGCAACCCGCGCGAATGGACGCAGCTGCTGCGGGCGCACGCCGTGCACCTGGGCGCCCGCTTCCAGTTCCAGCACGTGGTGCAGGCCATCTCTGCCGGCCCGAAGCCGGCCGTGCGCTTCTCGGCGGCCGACGGCCAGACGAGCGAGGCCGAGTTCGATGCGGTCGTCGTGTGCGCCGCGCTCGAGTCGGCGCGCCTGCTGGCGCCGCTGGGCGTCGCGCTGCCGTGCAAGCCGGTGCGCGGCTACTCGGTCACCGTGGCGCAGCACGTGCGCGAGTCGGCGCCCGACAGCGGCCCGCGCGCCGCGTTGCTGGACGTGCGCAGCGGCGTGTCCGTCACCCGGCTCGGCGCGCGCATCCGCGTCGCCGGCGGGCACGAGGCCGTGCCGGTGCCCGCGCCCGGTGGCGCGCCGGTCGAACCGCCGGGCCGCCGCCAGGTGCAGCCGCTGTACGAGGCCGTCGACGGCGCATTCCCCGGCGCCGCGAACTGGCAGCAGGCGCAGGTCTGGCAGGCGACGCGCGCGGCGCTGCCCGACGGCCTGCCCGCGGTGGGCGCCAGCGGCGTGCCGGGTGTCTGGCTGGACGTCGGCCACGCCCACCACGGCTGGGCGCTGAGCCAGGCCAGCGCCGGGCTGCTCTGCACGCTGCTGGCCGGGGAACCGGCGCCGCCGGAAGCGGCCGCCCTCGCCCCGCAGCGATTGCGTTAACCTGCCCCGATGACGCCGCGCCGCCTGCTCGACACCCCCGACGACTTCGCGTTGTTCGACGATGCGACAACGCGGCGGATCGAGCGGCGTGCCGCGGCCGCTCTGCCCGCCCATGCGCTGATGGCGCGCGCCGGCCTCGCGCTGCTGCGCCTGGCGCGTGCGATCGCGCCGAACGCCCGCGCGGCCTGGATCGCGGCCGGCCCCGGCAACAACGGCGGCGACGGCCTCGTGCTGGCGACGTGGCTGCATCGCGCCGGCATGGACGTGCGCGTGACGCTGGTCGGCCATCGCGCGGATCGCGCGCTGCCCGCCGACGCGGCCTGGGCGCTGGCCGAGGCGCGCGCCGCGGGCGTCGCCATGACGTCCGAACTTCCGGCTGCGGCGGACATCGGCGACATCGACCTCGCCGTCGACGCGCTGCTGGGCGTGGGCCAGTCGCGTCCCCCCGAGGGCGCCATGGCCGATGCCATCGCCCTCTTGAACGCGCTGCGCTGCCCGGTGCTCGCCGTCGATGCGCCCACCGGGCTGTCGACGGACACCGGCGCCCAGCTCGGCGACGCCGCCGTGCGCGCCACGCACACGCTCACGCTGCTGACGGCCAAGCCCGGCCTGTTCACGGGCGCGGGCCGCGAGCTCGCGGGCGACCCGTGGTTCGACGACATCGGCGTCACGCCCGCGGACGACGAACCGCCGACCGCGTCGCTCACGGGCGCGGGCACGGCCGCGAACATGACGCCGCCGCGCCGCCACCTCGCCAACAAGGGCAGCTACGGCGACGTGCACGTCGCCGGCGGCGCGGCGGGCATGG
>DATCRO010000550.1:0-2881 GCA_036569025.1 Burkholderiaceae bacterium | reverse complement strand
GCCGACCCAGTCGGTGCGGGTCACCTCGCGCCGTTCGGGTTCGGAGATCGTCATCTCGATCGCCGACGACGGCATCGGCCTGGCGCCGGAGCCGATGGCGGCGATCAACCGCCGCCTGGCCGAGCCGACGCAGCTGAACTCGGAGCTGACGGCGACGATGGGCCTGTTGGTGGTGGGGCGGCTGGCCGCGGAGCACTCGGTGAGCGTGCAGCTGCATTCGACGATGGGCAAGGGCACGCTGGCGCTGGTGCGGATTCCGGCGAGCGCGCACGCGGAGGACCCGGTGGGCCTGTCGCCCGACCAGGGTTCGGCGGCGCGGCTGGCGCTGTCGGCGCGGGCGGCGAACCTGCCGGTGACCGGGACGGGCGCCGAGGCGGCCGGATCGGGCGCCGTGGAGCCGATCGTGCCGCGCCCGCGCAAGGCCGGTCCGGCCCCCGCGCCACGTCCCGTAGCTGGGACGACACTGAACGGAGGCAAGCCGGTCGCGGCCCCTGCGGGCCCCGCTCCCGAGACGCTGGATGTTACCTTCAGGAAGGTGAACCGAGCACTCGAAAACTCCGGCAGGACCAACGGCGCCGAACTGCCCCGTCGCGCGCCGGGCTCCCGACTGCTCCCCGGCTCCGTCCCCAGCGCCCGGCAGGGCGGCGGCGCCGATCTCGACCCGGCGGAGATCCGGGACCGGCTCGCCGGTTTCGCCTCCGGCATCGCGGCGGCCGCCGCGCACGAACAACGCCAATAGAAAGCAGCGAGATGGTGGATAGCAACGACAAGAACGTCGGTGAACTCGACTGGCTCCTGACCTCCTTCGTGGAGAAGGTGCCGGACGTCTCGGAGGCGCTCACGGTGTCCGTCGACGGCCTCGCCATCGCCGCCTCAAGGGGACTGTCGACGGACCGGGCCGACCAGCTCGCCGCGATCACCTCGGGGCTCGCGAGCCTGACGACGGGGGCCGCGAAGGTCCTCGACGCGGGCCGCATCCGCCAGTCGGTGATCGACATGGACGAGGGCGTGCTGCTGCTCATGGCCGTCGGCGACCGGGCCCAGCTCGCGGTCCTCGCCAACGCCGGCTGCGACCTCGGCCAGGTCGGCTACGAGACCGCGCTGCTGGTGAAGCGCGTCTACGCCGCGCTCGAACCCGATGCCCGCGGCGGGATCTGACCGGCCGCGTAGGAGATTGCTCACCCGCGCCGGGCCGCGCCCATCGACGGCCCGCGCGGGCGGTTCCACCCCTATGACCTGTCGCGTATTCGACCTGCGACAACCACTGAGCGCCCATCGAACGGTCACGCTGCGCCACGCCGCTGAGGCTGCGCCCCTCCGCGTAGGCGGCGTTTCACGGGGCTATGCTGCGTTCGCTACCTGGAAATGAATCATGGAGGCCCACAGGTGACCACGGTTGAGCCGAAGCTTGAGCCAACGCCTATCGTCGCGCGTCCCTGGCCGGTGCGCCGCGAGCCCAAGGGCTCCTGGCTCGCCCGCACGCTCCGCACGACCGACGCGAAGCAGATCGGCCTGCTCTACTTCGTGACGTCGTTCGCGTTCTTCGCGATCGGCGGCGTCCTGGCCCTGCTGATCCGCGCGGAGCTGTTCCAGCCCGGACTCCAGATCGTGTCCTCTGAGCAGTTCAACCAGCTGTTCACGATGCACGGCACCATCATGCTGCTGATGTTCGCGACCCCGATCGTGTTCGCGTTCGGCAACTACCTGGTGCCGCTCCAGATCGGCGCCCCCGACGTCGCGTTCCCGCGCCTGAATGCGTTCGCGTACTGGCTGTACCTGCTCGGCTCGACCCTCGCGGTCGCCGGCTTCATCACCCCGGGCGGCGCGGCGTCCTTCGGCTGGTTCGCTTACCAGCCGCTGTCGAACGCCGTGAACTCCCCCGGCATCGGCGCGGACATGTGGTTCGTGGGCCTGTCGATCTCGGGTGCGGGCACGATCCTCGGCGCCGTCAACATGATCACCACGATCGTGACGATGCGCGCGCCGGGCATGCTCATGTTCCGGATGCCGATCTTCACGTGGAACATCCTCATCACCAGCCTGCTGATGATCCTGGTCTTCCCGATCCTGTTCGCCGCGCTGCTCGCCGTCATGGCCGACCGCACGCTCGGCGCGCACGTGTTCGACGCCGACACCGGCGGCGCGATCCTGTGGCAGCACCTGTTCTGGTTCTTCGGCCACCCCGAGGTGTACATCGTGGCGCTGCCGTTCTTCGGCATCGTCTCGGAGATCTTCCCGGTGTTCAGCCGCAAGCCGATCTTCGGCTACAAGACCCTGGTCGCCGCGACGCTCGCCATCGCGGGCCTGTCGATGGCGGTGTGGGCGCACCACATGTACGCGACCGGCGCGGTCATGCTGCCGTTCTTCTCGCTCATGACGTTCCTCATCGCGGTCCCGACCGGTGTGAAGTTCTTCAACTGGATCGGCACGATGTGGAAGGGCCAGCTGACGTTCGAGGCCCCGATGCTGTTCAGCATCGGCTTCCTGGTGACGTTCCTCCTCGGCGGCCTCTCGGGCGTCCTGCTCGCCAGCCCGCCGGTCGACTTCCACGTCTCCGACTCGTACTTCGTGGTCGCGCACTTCCACTACGTGCTGTTCGGCACGATCGTGTTCGCGGTCTACGCCGGCGTGTACTTCTGGTTCCCGAAGGTCGCCGGGCGCATGTACGACGAGCGCCTCGCGAAGGTCCACTTCTGGCTGACGTTCATCGGCTTCCACACGACGTTCCTCATCCAGCACTGGATCGGCGTCATGGGCGGCGCCCGCCGCTACTGGAGCTACCTCGCGGAGGACGGGCTGACCTGGATGAACCAGATCTCGACCGTCGGCGCCGGCATCCTCGCGGTCTCGCTGATCCCGTTCTTCCTCAACGTGCTCGTCA
>DATCRO010000549.1:0-2548 GCA_036569025.1 Burkholderiaceae bacterium | reverse complement strand
AGCCCTGAGGTCAGCGTTCTCGCTTGACTGGAAGCCCGGCCTCGGCCGGGCTTTTTCTTTCCGGCTCACGACCCCATGACGCATGAACTGGATTCGTCGCCGGCCTGGCCTTGCCTGTCCGTGCGCGGCGACGGTGTGCTGCTTCAGGTCAGCGTCATGCCCAACGCGAAGCGGACCGAGGTCGATGGCCTGCACGACGGCGCGCTGCGCGTGCGGCTGGCCGCGCCGCCGATCGAGGGGCGTGCGAACGACGCCCTGGTGGCGTGGCTGGCGAAGTCGCTGGGCGTGGCCAGGCGCGATGTCGAGTTGGTGCGCGGCGAGTCCAGCCGGCGCAAGCAGGTGGCGATCGCGGCTTCGTACGACGTCGTCGCGCGCTGGCTCGACGGGCAGTGTCGCCATTCGCGGCCCCGCTGACTCGTCATCCTGCGCGAAGTCGCAGGATCCACCGCGGTGGGCCAGGGAGACGCCGGTAGCGAGGCGCCGTTTGCTCGCGAAGGTGGATTCCGCGACTGCGCGCGGAATGACGCCGCAATGACTCCGTGTGGAATGACCGCCCTGCAACGACGCGCAATGACGGCCTTGCGTGCTCGCGCCGACCGACAGGTCGCCGATCAGACGCCGAGCGCGGCCTTGTCGATCGGGTGGTTCTGTCCGCCGCGATGAGCGATCTTGAGCGCCCCGACCTTGTTCCCGAGCTTGACGCAGTCGATCAGCGACCAGCCCTTCTCGAGCCCGTACAGCAGCGCGCCGCGGAACGCGTCGCCGCAGCCGGTCGGATCGACGACGGCGCTGGCCTTCTCGCCGGGGACGTGCGTGCGCACGCCTTGCTCCCACACCTCGCAGCCCTGGTCGCCCAGCGTCACGATCACGCCCTTCAGGTGCGAGGTCGACAGCTCGGCCAGGCTCAGGCCGGTGCGGTCGGTGAGCATCCTGGCCTCGTAGTCGTTGACCGTGACCCAGGTCGCCTGCTCGATGAAGGCGCGCAGGTCGGCGCCGTCGAACATCGGCAGGCCCTGGCCCGGGTCGAAGATGAACGGGATCTTGGCGGCGGCCAGGTCGGTCGCGCGGCGGATCATCGCGTCGCGGCCGTCGGGGCCGATGATCGCCAGGCGGATGTCGCTGCGCGCGGGCAGGCCGGCCTCGTGCGCCTGCATCATCGCGCCGGGGTGGAACGCGGTGATCTGGTTGTTGGCGGCGTCGGTGATGATGATCGCCTGCGCGGTGTAGTTGTCCGCGGCCACGTGCACGCCGTCCTTGGCGATGCCCAGCTTGTCCAGGTGCGCGAGGTAGCTCGCGCCATCGTTGCCGAGCGCGGCGAGCACCACCGGCTCGCCGCCCAGCAGCTTGAGCGTGTAGGCGATGTTGCCCGCGCAACCGCCGAACTCGCGCCGCAGCGTCGGCACCAGGAACGACACGTTCAGGATGTGCAGCTGCTCGGGCAGGATCTGGTCCGCGAAGCGGCCGGGGAAGACGGTGATGGTGTCGAACGCGAGGGAACCGCAGACGAGGCTGGCCATGGGGCGCTTTCAGGAGTCGGTGGGTGACGCGGGCGCGCGTGCGCCGCGCCGCGGGTTCGGGTCAGGGATAGAACAGGTCGGCCTGGAAACCGCTGGCCGGCAGCGTGCCGACCTGCAGCCGCGCGTGCACATGCAGCTCGCCCAGCGCCGGCAGCGACGCCTGGTGGATGCCCAACTGCTCGGGGCTGAGCACCTTGCGCGCGACGATCGCGCCGTTGAGGTCCATGAAGCTGACGTCGAACGAGGGCATCAGCACCTCGTGGTCGGCGCGGTTGTGCAGGTCGGCGGAGAACAGCAGCACGTGCTCGGTGTCGGTGCGGGTCAGCGAGCTGCCGTCGAGCGCGAGGCTCGCGATCGCGCGCGGTGCCTCGATCTTGCAGTCGGCCTGCTCGCACAGCCAGGCCCACATCGGCTGCGTGACGGGCCAGCGCGCGGCGAGGGTGTCGCGCAGCGGCCAGGCCACCTGCGCGACGGCACCCGCGATGAGCACCACCAGCAGCAGGCTCAGCGTCGCACGCACCCACGGCTTGCGCCAGCGCGCGCCGCTGCGGGCCTCGCGCAGGAAGCGCGGGTCCTTGGTCTTGTCGACGAGCACGCTCTCGGGCGTGCCCTCGACGGCGTCCTTGCCTTTGCGCTTCTTCGTCTTGCGCGGCGGCCACTCGCCGGCGTCCTCGGGCAGCATCGACGCCAGCGTGGGCGGGCCGGCGCGATGCTCTTCCTCGAGGTCGTCGGCGAGCCGGCTGGGGATGGTCGAGCCACCGACTTCGGGCGCCGGCTCCACCACCTCGAGCGCGGCCAGATCGCCGAGCTCGCGGAACTCGTCGAACTCGTCGATGACGCTCGGCTCGGCCAGCGCCGAGTCCGGCGGCGGCGGGGCCGCGAAGTCCTCGGCGCGCTCCGAGGCGGTCGGGGCGGCCGGCTCCTCGACGATCGGGGTGACGAGCGGCAGCGCGGCTTGCACCGCGGGCGGCGGGGCTGGCGCCGGTTCGGGTGCGGGGCGGCGCGCCGCGATCGACGGCGGAATGAACGCC
>DATCRO010000548.1:0-4189 GCA_036569025.1 Burkholderiaceae bacterium | reverse complement strand
GGTACGCCGTGCCGGCCCACGGCTGGTGCTGCAGCGCCAGCGGGTCGGGATCGCCCACGGGCATGCGCGCGAACTCGACGCCCACCGACGCGGCCTGCCGCGCCATCCACGCGAGCGTCACGTTGGCCAGGCCCGAGTCGGCGGAGGGATTGCCGCCGCCGACATCGTCGTGCGCGCCGGCGAACAGCACCTGCACCACGCCGTCGCGCGGTTCCCACAGCGTGGGGGTGAAGTCGACGCGGCGCTCGTCGATGGCCACCGCGTGGAAGCCGTGGGCGACGTTGGCGTTGAGCACCGAGTCGCAGAACTGGAACGCGTCGAGCCGCACGGCCGAGCCGTCCCGTTCCGCGAGGTCGGGAATGCCGAGTGCGCCCACCGTGTCCCAGACGCCGACGGCCACGATGCCGACCGCGCCGGTGTAGCGCAGCTGCGGCGCCGGATGCAGCCCGAGCTGGAACAGGTCCTGGAAGTCGCTCACGACGCCCGCCAGGCTGTGCAGCACGCTGCCGTCGTCCTTGTAGATGGCCTTCTTGTACTGCTGCCACGCGGCCAGGCCCGCGCTGTAGCTCTGCTCCGAGCCGGCGTCCAGCTTCATGGCGTCCCAATCGAGCAGCCCCTGGCGCGTGACCAGGCCGGCCAGCGCGCGCGCCGTGTAGGCGCCGCGGCTGAAGCCCAGGATGTAGATGCGGTCGCCCGGCTCGTACGCGCGCGACAGGTACGTGTAGCCGCGCACGACGCGCGCCACCAGGCCGAGACCGACCGCGCCCTCCACGGCCCTGGCGAGCAGGTTGGTGCTGACGCCGATGCCGTAGATGTACTTGCCGACCTGGCCGTCGACCGCGCTGGCCGAGGCCGCCTGAGTGAACTCCTTTTCCTGGTCGGACGGCGCGAGCGGCGCCGAGCCGGCCAGCGCCTCGAACAGCTTCTGCACGTTCGTGGGCGTCAGGTTGCCTCGCTGGTCCTTGCTGCCGGGGCCGTTCCAGGTTCCGTCCAGGCACAGCACGATGTTCTTGGCCATGGTCGCAGTCCTCCGATGCGCAGCCGCGGCGCGCGAGGGCGGCCGCGCGGCGTGCTCATCATCAAAGGACCGGTGCGGCGCACCCATCCCCAGGATCGCGACCGGGCGGCCGGCCCCCCGAATACGAAGCGGGGCGACGCTCAGGCGGCTGGCGCGGCGCCGGCGGGCAGGCGCACGGTGGCCACGAGGCCGCCGTCGGGGTGGTTGTCCAGGCGCACGTCGCCGCCGTGCTCGCGCAGGATGCCGCGCGCGATGCCCAGGCCCAGCCCGCTGCCGTCGCGGCTCGTCTCGCGGCCGTGCGCGAGCCGCACGTACGGCTCGAAGATCTCCTCGCGCGAGCTCGCGGGCAGGCCGGGCCCGTGGTCGCGGATCGTGAGCACGACGCCCGCGTCGTCGGCCGCGGCGGCGATCTCGAGCTCGTTGCCGCCGTAGCGCAGGCCGTTGTCGACGAGGTTGCCGAGCGCGCGCTTGAGCGCCAGCGGCTTGGCGCGCACGCTCAGCGCGGGCACGTCGATGGCGATGCGCGCGCCGGCCGCGAGCGCGGGCTGCGTCAGGCGTTCGACGAGGCGATCGAGGCGCACGTCGCTGACGTTCTCGTGCACCGCGCTGTCCTTGACGCTTTGCAGCGCGCCCTTGACCATCACGTCGAGCTCGTCCAGATCCTCGTGGAAGTCGCCGCGCAGCGCATCGTCGTCCAGCATCTCGGTGCGCAGCTTCAGCCGCGTGATGGGCGTCTTCAGGTCGTGCGAGATGCTCGCGAACAGGCGCTCGCGATCCTCCACGAAGCGCTGGATGCGCGCCTGCATGTCGTTGAACGCGCGCGCCGTGCGGCGCAGCTCGATGGTGCCGGTCTCGGGCACGGCGCTCGGGTGCATCGCGCCGCCGAAGGCCGCGGCCGCGTCGGCGATGCGTTGCAGCGGTCGCGTGAGCGTGCGCGCGACGGCCAGCACCAGCAGCAGCACCGTCAGCAGCGTGGCGCCTTGCAGCAGCAGGCGGTCGCGCGTGAGCGGGTTGGCGCTGTCCAGGAAGTACGGGTCGGGCAGGGTGGAGGCCAGCAGCAGGCTGCCGCCGGAGGCGACATCCACCTGGATGACGAGCACCGGCGCGCGGCGCGGGCGCAGCAGCATCGGGCCGACGACCCAGCTGTCGGGCAGCTCGTGCAGCAGGCGGCCGTCGCCGGTGACCGACAGCGTCTCGGGCCACGCGAGCGCCACGTCCGCCTGCGCGCCCTGCGCGAGCTCGCCCTGCAACGTGCGGCGCACCTCGCCGACGACGGTGCGCGCGAGCAGGGAGTCCTCGATCGGCGCCACCGGCACGCGCTTGCCGTTGACGGCCACGAAGAAGCGCGTGCCACCCATCTGGCGCAGCTGGTCGATCAGCAGCGGGCGGTATTGGCCGGGCAGGTCGCGCAGGAAGCGGATGGCGGCGGCGGCGCTGACGGCGGTCTGGTGCGCGGCATCGCGCGCGTCGCGGCGGGCGGTGTCGCGCAGCTGCCAGGTCCAGATCGCGCTGCCCAGCAGCTGGCTCAGCAGCACGCCGACCACCATCCACAGCAGGATGCGTCCGCGCAGCGTCGCCGGCAGCAGCCGGTCCGCCCAGCCGCCGGTGGCTCGCTCAGTCATGGGACGACTGGACTTCGACGGAGAACACGTAGCCGCTGTTGCGCACCGTCTTGATCAGCACCGGCTGCTTGCCGTCGTCGGCCAGGCGCTGGCGCAGGCGGCTCACCTGCACATCCAGCGATCGGTCGGCGGGGCCGAGGTCGCGGCCGCGCGTCTGCTCCATCAGCCGCGCGCGATCGAGGATCTCGCCGGCGTGTTCGGCGAACAGGCGCAGCAGGTCGAAGTCCATGCCGGTCAGCGCGACGATCCGACCGTCGGCGTCCTTGAGCGTGCGCTCCAGGCGGTCGAGGCAGAAGCCGGCGAAGCGCATGTAGCGGCGCGGCGCGGCGTCGCCCGTCCTGGAGCGCCGGTGGATCGCCTTGATGCGGGCCAGCAGCTCGCGCGGGTTGTAGGGCTTGCCGATGTAGTCGTCGGCGCCGAGCTCGAGCCCGACGATGCGCTCCGTGTCGTCGGAGCTGGCGGTCAGCATGATGATGGGCACCTCGGAGCGCTCGCGCACGAGGCGGCACAGCGCGAAGCCGTCGGTGTCGGGCAGCATCACGTCGAGGATCACCAGGCTCAGCTCGTCGCGGTAGCGGTCGAACTCGGCGCGGAAGCTCTCGCCGTCGTGCGCCAGGTGCACGACGTACTGCTGCTTCTCGAGGTACTGCTTGAGGAGCTGGCGCGTCTTCTGGTCGTCGTCGACGGCCAGGATGGACTTGCGGCGCGGCGCGCCCGGGCTGGGCGCGGCCGTCATTGCGCGGCCCCGCGCACGATGGCCACGAGCTGCGACTGCGCCTGCTGCGGCGTCATGGCGCGCGACTTCACGAAGCGATGCAGCACCTCGCCGATCGCGTCGCGCACCGATTCGACCGCCGCCATGCGGTGCGTGATGCTGGGCAGCAGCGGCGCGCCGGGGCGCGCGAGCGTCTGCCACGAATCGCGGGCGCAGGCGTCGAGCTGCGCCGGGTCGATGTCGGTGCGCACCGGCACCGAGCCCTTGGCCTGGTTGTAGGCCATCTGCGTGGCGGGCTGGGCGAGGATGTCGGCCATGTGTTCCTGTTCCGCGCGGTGCGCGTTGCGCCCCACCAGCATGGCGAGCGTGTCGATCGAGTACAGGTGCATGCCGGCGGTCTGCGGCACGGCCACGCAGTCGAAGTCGAGCCCCGCGTGCTCGCCCCACGCCTGCAGCTCGCCGCGCGCCCAGTCGCCCATGATCAGCATGCCCGCCGCGCCCGACTGCAGCCGGCGCGTGGCCGATGTCCACGGCTCCTCGGTGGTGGGCTCGTCGTCGAGGTCGCGCAGCCAGCGCAGGCGCCGCAGCGCGGCGACGACGCGCGCATCCTGCCAGGACGACCAGCCTGCCGTCGTCGCGAGCTCCGCATACAGCCGGGGCCCGCCCTCGGCGAGCAGCACCGTCTCGAACACCGTGGCGATCTGCCAGGGCTCGTCGCTCCACGCGAGCGGCGTGACGTGTTGCGCGCGCAGCGCCTTGGCGACCCGCTCCATCTCGGCCCAGCTGCGCGGCGGCGCGAGCTGCCAGCGATCGAGCACTCGGCGGTTGTACAGC
>DATCRO010000547.1:0-4824 GCA_036569025.1 Burkholderiaceae bacterium | reverse complement strand
TGCCGGCCGCGAGGTCGCCGCGGTCGTCCCGGCGGTGCTGGCCGAGGTGCTCAACCTGCACCTGGCCGGCTTCTCGCACGACGAATGGCGCGCGCTGCTGAGCATGCTCAAGCGCATGCGCGCCAACGGCGACGCCCTGCGTGCTGCCACGCCCCCGAATTCAGCGACCCCAGACTGAAAGAACATCATGCCCAGCGCCACCCGACAACAAGAATGCCCGCGCCGCGCCGGCGCGTCGCCGAAGACCGGCGAGACGCAATCCATCAACTCGCGCAAGCCGGCCAAGATGACGCATCGCGGCCTCGAGCTGGCCACGCCGCGCGTGCTGTCCGCGAGCACCTTCGCGCTGGCCGTCGCCTCGGCCGCCGTGCTGGTGCTGGCCGGCTGCGCGTCGACCGGCCACCAGTCCGAGCCCGTCGCCCAGCGCGACGCCCAGGCGCTGGGCCTGTCGGCCTCGCAGCAGACCACCGCGGTCGACGCGCAGTGGTGGCACCAGTTCGGTGACGCCCAGCTCGACGCGCTCGTGGCCAAGGCCCTCGAGGGCTCGCCCAGCCTCGGCTCCGCGCAGGCGCGCCTGACGCGCGCGCAGGCGGTCGTCGAGGCCGCGCGCGGCGCCGAGCTGCCGGCGGTCGCCTTCGACGCCTCGGTCAAGCGCGAGCTGCTCTCGCGCAACGGCCTGTTCCCGCCGCCCTACGGTGGCAGCATCTTCAACCAGTCCAACGCCACCTTCGGCCTGAGCTGGGACGCCGACGTGTTCGGCCGCCAGAAGCACGACCTCGAGTCCGCCCTGGGCAGCGCGCGCGCCGCCAGGGCCGACGCCGATGTGGCCGCGCAGCAGATCGCCACGCAGGTCGTGCGCACGTATTTCTCGCTGGCCCGCCTCGAGAGCCAGCGCGCCGTCGCGCAACGCACCTACGACCAGCGCAAGCAGATGCTGTCGCTGATCACGCAGCGCGTCAGCGCCGGCCTGGACACGGTCGTCGAACAGAAGCAGGGCGAGGGCGCGCTGCCCGACACGCTGGCGCAGATCGAATCGCTCGACGAGCAGATCGACCTGGCCCGCCACGCGCTGGCCGCGCTCACCGCGCAACCGATGGACGCCACCGCCAGGCTCGCGCCGACGCTGGACCAGCTGCATGTCTCGCCGCAGCCGCCGGTGCTGGGCGCCGACCTGATCGCGCGCCGTCCCGACGTCGCCGCCGCGCTCGCGCGCGTCGAGGCGTCCAAGGAGGCCGTCGCGTCGCAGAAGACGCGCTTCTATCCGGACATCAACTTCTCGGCCGGCTTCGGCCTCGACTCGATCAACCTGGGCAAGTTCCTGGAGCTGCCCAGCAAGACCTGGTCGTTCGGCCCCGCGCTGCACCTGCCCATCTTCGAGGGCGGCCAGCTGCGCGCCCAGTTGAAGGGCAAGGGCGCCGAGCGCGACGCCGCGATCCAGGCCTACAACCAGCAGGTGATCGACGCCGTGCGCGAAGCCGCCGACGCCGCCACCTCCGCGGCCTCGATCGGCCGCCAGCTGGCGCTGCAGCGCCAGGCGCTCGAGGCCTCGACCGCCAGCTACGACTTCTCGCAGAAGCGCTATGGCCAGGGCCTGGGCAACGCGCTGATCGTGCTCAACGCCGAGACCCAGATGCTGGCCGAGCGCCGCCTGGAGGTCGACCTCGAGTACCGCGCGCTGGACGTCCAGGCCCAGCTGATGAAGGCCCTGGGCGGCGGCTGGACGGCCAACCTGAACACGCCGTCCGCACCCGCCGCCTCCGCGTCGTCGCCGACGACCGCGACCGCCAAGAACGACAACCTCACGCCCGCCTAAACCATCATGAACGCTCCCGCCAACAACAACGCCGCCCCCGACACGACCGCGCCGGCCGGCAACCCCAAGCGTCGCACCGCCCTGACCGCCATCGCGGTCGCCGTGCTGGTGATCGGCGGCGGCTACGGCATCTACTACTGGATGACCGGCCGCCACTCGGAGTCCACCGACAACGCGTACGTGCAGGCCAACGTGGTGCAGATCACGGCGCAGGCCGGCGGCACCGTCACGGCCATCAACGCCGACGACACCGACTACGTCAAGGCCGGCCAGGTGCTGGTCAAGCTCGACCCGGCCGACGCGCGCGTCGCGCTCGACCAGGCCGAGGCCGCGCTGGCGCAGACGGTGCGCGAGACGCGCATCCTGTTCGCCAACAACTCCACGCTGCAGGCGCAGATCGACGCCCGCGCCGCCGACGCCACGCGCGCGGCTGCCGACCTCGCCAAGGCGCAGGACGACGTCAACCGCCGCGGCCCGCTGGTGCAGAGCGGCGCGGTCGGCAAGGAAGAATTCGAGCACGCGCAGCAGCAGCTGCAATCGGCCAGGAGCGCGTACACCGCCGCCAAGTCGGCGCTGGACGCGGCCAAGGAACAGCTGGCCTCGAACCAGTCGCAGACCGAAGGCACCAGCGTCGCGCAGCACCCCAACGTGCAGCGCGCCGCGGCCAAGGTGCGCGAGGCCTGGCTCGCGGTGCAGCGCACCGACGTGCCCGCGCCCGTGAGCGGCACCGTCGCGCGCCGCAGCGTGCAGGTCGGCCAGCGCGTGCAGGCGGGGGTGCCGCTGATGTCGGTGGTCACGCTCAACAACGCCTGGGTCGACGCCAACTTCAAGGAAGGCCAGCTCGAGCGCCTGCGCATCGGCCAGCCGGCCACGCTGGAGGCCGACGTCTACGGCAAGCACGTGGTCTTCCACGGCAAGGTCGAGGGCCTGGGCGCGGGCACCGGCGCGGCGTTCTCGCTGCTGCCGGCGCAGAACGCCACCGGCAACTGGATCAAGGTCGTGCAGCGCGTGCCCGTGCGCATCTCGCTGGACCCGGCCGAAGTGGCGAAGAACCCGCTGCGCGTGGGCCTGTCGATGAACGTGAAGGTGGACGTCGCCGACGAGAGCGGCCGCTCGGTGGCCGACACGCCGCGCACCCAGGGCGCCGTCGCCTCGACCACGGTGTTCGACTCGCTGCAGCGCGACGCCGACACCGAGGTGGCGCGCATCGTCGCGGCCAACGGCGGCGGCCGCATCGCGCCGACCGCGACGGCGCAGGCCGCGTCGTCGTCCGCGTCCGGCCCGGTGGCCGCGGCCTCGGGCGCGGAGAAGATCGCCTCGGCGGCTTCGCACCGCCACCACCACAAGCAGTCGTGATCCAGAGCGCGGACGCCGCCGCCGGCGTCCGCTTCCCACCGACCAGAACAACAAGAGGTCTCGCAATGTCCGCTCCCGCCGCGGCGGCCAAGCCGCCTGCGCCCCTGACCGGCAGCGCGCTCGTGCTGGGCACGCTGTCGCTGTCGCTGGCGACCTTCATGAACGTGCTGGACTCGTCGATCGCGAACGTGTCCCTGCCGTCGATCTCCGGCGACCTGGGCGTGTCCATCTCGCAGGGCACCTGGGTCATCACCAGCTTCGGCGTCGCCAACGCCATCTCCGTGCCGCTCACCGGCTGGCTGACGCAGCGCTTCGGCGCGGTGCGCCTGTTCACGCTGAGCGTCATCCTGTTCGTCATCGCCTCGACGCTGTGCGGCCTGGCGCCGTCCATCGAGATGCTGATCGCGTTCCGCGTGCTGCAGGGCTTCGTGGCCGGGCCGATGATCCCGCTGTCGCAGACGCTGCTGCTGTCCACCTATCCACCCCAGAAAGCCGGCACGGCCTTGGCGTTGTGGGGCGTGACGACGCTGGTCGCGCCCGTGGCCGGGCCCTTGCTGGGCGGCTACATCACCGACAACTGGACGTGGCCCTGGATCTTCTACATCAACATCCCGGTGGGCATCTTCGCGGCATTCATCACGTGGAGCATCTACCACAAGCGCGAGACGCCGACGGTCAAGCGGCCCATCGACGGCGTGGGCCTGGGCATGCTGGTGCTGTGGGTGGGCTGCCTGCAGGTGATGCTGGACAAGGGCAAGGAGCTCGACTGGTTCAACTCGCCCACCATCGTCACGCTGGCGGTGATCGTGGTGATCGCCTTCGCGGTGTTCGTCGCGTGGGAGCTGACCGACGAGCACCCGGTGGTCGACATCCGGCTGTTCGCGGGGCGCAACTTCGCGTTCGGCGCGGCCACGCTGTCCATCGCCTACGGCCTGTTCTTCGGCAACGTGGTGCTGCTGCCGCTGTGGCTGCAGCAGTACATGGGCTACACGGCCACGTCGGCCGGCATGGCGCTGGCACCGGTGGGCATCCTGGCCATCGTGCTCACGCCCATCGTGGGCCGCAACGTGGCCAAGTGGGATCCGCGCTGGATGGCCACGGGCGCGTTCATCCTGTTCGCGCTGGTGCTGTGGATGCGCTCGAAGTTCACGTCCGACACCGACTTCGGCACCATCCTGCTGCCGACGCTGATCCAGGGCGGCGCGATGGCGTTCTTCTTCATCCCGCTGACCACGCTGACGCTCGCGGGCCTGCCGCCGTCACGCATCCCCGCCGCCGCCGGCCTGTCGAACTTCGTGCGCATCACGATGGGCGCGATGGGCACCTCGATCGCCACGACGCTGTGGGACAACCGCGCGACGATGCACCACGAGCACCTGGTCGAGCAGATGGCGATGAACGGCACCGCGCTGGACAACGCCACCACGGCGCTGACGCAGGCCGGCCTGCCGACCGCCGGCGCCTACGCGAGCATCAACCGGCTCGTCGACGTGCAGGCGTTCACCAAGGCCGCCGACGACATCTTCATCGCCTCGGCCGTCACCTTCCTGTTCCTGATCTTCACGATCTGGTTCACCAAGCGCCCGCCCAGGATCGCCGGCGGGCCGTCGGTGGACGCGGGCGGGGCGCACTAGCGACGCCGAGACGACCCGGGC
>DATCRO010000546.1:0-2947 GCA_036569025.1 Burkholderiaceae bacterium | reverse complement strand
CGCCCCGCCCGGGCGCGGCCAGTTCGACGGCCGCCGCGACCATCGTGCCGGGCCGCACGTCCAGTGCGCGCCCGTCGACGGTGACCGTGATCGCGTCCGTCATGCCGCCACCGCCACGAAGCGATCGGGCGCGTACGGCGCCGGATCGATGGCGGGCGCGCGGCCCAGCAGCAGGTCCAGCCACACGCCGGCCGTGCCGGTGGCCGTGGTCAGGCCCAGGCCCTCGTGGCCCGTGGCGACCCACTGGTTGTCGCGCCGCGCGCCCGGGATGCGGCCGATCGCCGGCCGCCCGTCCGCGATCGCGGGCCGGAAGCCGGCCCAGCAGCGCAGCATCTGCAGCGCGCCGATGCCGGGCAGGAAGCGCTGCGCGCGTCGCACCATGCGCGCCAGCAGCGCGGCGTCGACGTCGGGGCTCGTGTCGCGATAGCTGCGCGTCGAACCCAGCAGCACCTGGCCCGATGCGCGCGGCTGCACGTTGAAGGCGACCGACTCGTCGGCGTCCCCGTGGGCGGCATCGATGTAGCCCAGTTCCACCAGCGCGTGGCGCACGTAGCCCGGATAGCGGTCGGTGATGGCCAGCTGCCCCTTGCGCGGACGCAGCGGCAACGGCGCATCGCCGGGCCACAGGCGGACGCTGTCGCAGCCGGCGGCCAGCAGCACGTGGCCCGCGCTGACGCGGCCGCCGCTGGACAGTTGCAGGCCGTCGTCGCGCAGCGCGGCGACGGGGCACATCTCCTCGATGGCGCCGCCGGCGGCGCGCACGTCGGCCGCGAGCCGCGCCGCGAGCTCTGGCCCGTACGCCACCTCGTCGCCGGCCACGCGCAGCGCGCCCGCGAGGTCGCGCGCCAGGCGCGGCTCGGCGGACGCCAGCACCGTGGGCTCCAGCCACTCGGCCGACAGTCCCGCGGCGCGCAGGCGCGCCAGCTTCGCGTGGGCGGCGTCGCGCTGCCTGTCGGTCTCGGCCAGCCACAGCGTGCCCGTGGTGCGGCGCTCGATCGCGGCCCAGCCGCTCCAGGCGCGCCACAGCGTCATCGACAGGCGCGCCAGCGCGAATTCGGCCGGGTCGTCGTCGATCGTCACGAGATGGCCCATGCCTGCCGCGGTCGCGCCGGCGCCGATGCGTCCGGCGTCGTAGACCGCCACGCGCAGCCCGGCCTGCACGGCCGCGTGCGCGCAGGCGCAGCCGACCACGCCGCCGCCGACGATCGCGACGTCGACCGGACGGGTCATCAGGCAAGCTCCGCGCAGCGCGCCGCGGTCGATTCGCCCTTCGGACGGCCGTGCGGACTCATGCGCGGATGCCGTCGCGGAAGGGATCGTCCTCGGCACGCAACAGCGTCGCCTCGGCCGTGATCCAGGCGCGGCCGCGGATGGCCGGCAGGATGTGGCCGGGCCGGCCGTCGACCGGCGTCCAGCGGCCCTCGAAGCGGCTGCCGATCACGCTTTCCTGCACCCACGCGACGCCCGCCGCGAGATGGCCGTCCGCGGCCAGGCAGGCGAGCTTGGCGCTGGTGCCGGTGCCGCACGGCGAGCGGTCGTAGGCCTTGCCGGGGCACAGCACGAAGTTGCGCGCGTCCGCCGTGGGCGACGGGGCGAACAGCTCGATGTGATCGATCTCGGCGCCGTCCGCGCCGGTGATGCCTTGCGCGGCGAGCGCGCCGCGGATGCGCCACGTCAGGTCGGTCAGCGCCTCGACGTGCGCCAGCGCGAGGTCGGGCGCCGGCTCGAACTGCGTCGCGTCGACGAGGAAGAACCAGTTGCCGCCCCACGCGACGTCGCCGGCGACGGGACCGACGCCGGGCACGTCCAGCGTGACGCCGGCGCGGTGGCGCCAGCTCGGCACGTTGAACACGGTGACATGGCCGTCGGCGTGGAGCTCGGTCTCGACGGGGCCGACGGGGGTGTCCAGGCGATGGCGGCCCGGCCCGATGCGGCCCAGGTGCGCCAGCGTGGCGACCACGCCGATCGTGCCGTGGCCGCACATGCCCAGCAGGCCGACGTTGTTGAAGAAGATCATGCCGGCCACGCAGCCCGGCGCGCGCGGTTGCACCAGCAGCGCGCCGACCATCGTGTCGCTGCCGCGCGGCTCGCAGGCGACGGCGGCGCGGAAGGCGTCGTGGTGGCGCGCGAACTCGGCGCGCTGCTCGGCCAGCGTCGCGCCGGCCAGCGCGGGCCCGCCCTCGAGGACGACGCGCGTCGGCTCGCCGGCGGTGTGGGAATCGATGACGACGATCTTGTGCATGCCGCGATTCTGGAACCGGCGGGCCCGCGCGGCTTGATCCGTCGCGTGCATCGCCATGACGATTTCAGCACAATGCAAGCATGACCGACGACGTCCTCGCCCTGCTTGCCGGCGGCCCGCGCCTGCCGCTGCCCCTGCTGGAACGCCTGTTCGACGCCCTGCCCGACGTGGTCTTCTTCGCCAAGGACGCCGAGGGGCGCTACACGCACGCGAACCAGACGCTGGTCGACCGCCTGCGCCTGACGAAGCGCGCACAGCTGGTGGGCCGGCGCGCCGACGAGCTGTTCCCCGGCGGCCTGGGCGACCGTTACCGCGGGCAGGACGACGCCGTGCTGCGCGGCGGGCCCGAGATCGTCGGCCAGCTGGAGCTGCACCTGTACCCGAACCGCGCGCCCGGCTGGTGCCTCACGCACAAGCTGGCATGGCGCGAGCCGACGCCTGGCGGCGGCCGCCGGCGCGAGCGCATCGTCGGCCTGGTGGGCCTGTCGCGCGACCTGGCCACGCCGGGCCTGAGCCACGCGACGCCGCCCGCGACGTACGCGCGCATCGCGCATGTCGTCGAGCGGCTGCAGCGCGACTACGCGGAGCCGCTGCAGATCGCCGCGCTGGCGCGCGAGGCGGGGCTGTCGATCGCGCAGCTGGAGCGTCACGTCACGCAGCTGTACCGCGTGACGCCGCGCCAGCTGCTGGCGCGCGCGCGGCTCG
>DATCRO010000545.1:0-5317 GCA_036569025.1 Burkholderiaceae bacterium | reverse complement strand
CCACGAGAAGCCCGGCGGCGGCGGCTATCCGGCCGGGGTCACCGAGGTGGGCGAGATGGCCAGCGCGCTGCGCACGGTGGACGTCTACACCGCCAAGCTGGCCGGGCGCAGCGGCCGCGACAGCCTGCCGCCCCCGCGCGCGGCGCGCGACCTGCTCGTCGTCGAACGCGGCAATCCGTTCGCGCTGGCGCTGATCACCGAGTTCGGCGTGCATCCGCCCGGCAGCCTCGTGCGCCTGTACAGCGGCGAGATCGCGGTCGTCCTGCGGCGCACCGCCGACTCCGGCGCACCGCAGGTCGCCGTGCTCGCCGGACGGCGCGGCGAGCCGCTGGCCGAGCCCATGCTGCTGGAGGCCAGCGGCCGCGACCGCGGCATCGCCGGCCCCGCCGACCCGCACGGCCTGCGCGTGCGCATCAGCCCCGAGCGGCTGTACGCGTTGCCGTCGCCCTGACGCCGGGTCAGCGCGGCACGACGCGCGCCGCCGGCAACAGGCGCAGCACGCTCGCCGTGCTGCCCGCCAGCGCGAACGCGCAGCCCAGCCACAGCGCCAGCGTCGGCGCGACGGCGGCGCTCAGGTGGAAGCACAGCGCCACGAGTCCGGCGCCCAGCGTCTGCCCGATCAGGCGCGACGTGGCCACCACGCCGCTGGCGCTGCCGCTGCGGCGCGCCGGCACGCTGCCCATCAAGGCCTTGAGGTTGGGCGCCTGGAAGAAGCCGAAGCCGGCGCCGCAGACCGCGGTGCGCCAGGCGATGTCGGCCACCGCGGCATGCGCCGGCAGCAGCGCCAGCGCGGCCAGACCCACGCCGAAGATCACGAGCCCGAGGCCGCCCAGCAGGCCTGGCGGACGGCGGTCGGCCAGCGGCCCGGCGATCGGCGCCATCAGGGCCACCACCGCCGGCCACGGCGTCATCAGCAGGCCCGTGGCGACCGCGCTGTAGCCGAGGTTGGACTGCAGCAGGAACGGCAACGCCACGAAGCCGAAGCTCTGCGCCGAGAACGCGCAGACCGCCGTGAGAGCGGACAGCGAGAACGCCGGCGAGCGGAACAGGTCGACCGGCAGCATCGGCGCCGGATGGCCGGCCTGGCGCCGCCACAGCAGCGCCCCGCAGGCGCCGGCCACCGCCCACGCCGCGGCCACCGGCAGCCAGGCGCCGCCGTGCGACAGCGACTCGAAGCCCAGCACCGCGCAGCCGAACAGGCCCGCGCACAGCAGCGCCGCGACGCGGTCGAAGCCGTGGTCGTGGCGCTCGGTGTGCGGCAGCGCGCGCGCCGCGAACAGCACGGCGACGATGCCGACCGGCACGTTGATCAGGAACAGCCAGTGCCACGAGGCCACCGCCAGCACCGCCGACGCCACCGTCGGCCCCACCGTGAACGCGATGCCCACGACCAGCGCGTTCATGCCCGCCCCGCGCCCCAGCCGGCTGGCCGGGAACACGACCCGGATCAGCGTCATGTTGACGCTCATGATGGCAGCGCCGCCCAGCCCCTGCAGGATGCGCGCGGCGACCAGCGCCGTCAGCGAGCCGGCCAGCCCGCACACGAGCGAGGCGACCGTGAACAGCAGCGTGCCGGCCGCGAACACGCGCCGGTGGCCCAGGATCTCCCCCGACGCCGCGAACGGCAGCAGCACCGCCACCATCGCCAGCTGGTAGGCGTTGACGACCCAGATCACCTGCGCCTCGCTCACGCGCAGGCTGGACGCGATCGTCGGCAGCGCGGTGTTGGCGATGGCGGTGTCCAGCGTCGCCATCGCCACCGACAGCAGGATCGCGACGAGCGCGAGCACGTGCTGGCGGCCGGCCAGGCCGTCTGCGGCGGGGAGGCGGAGCGCCGTGGCGGCGGGGGAGTCGACGGACATCGCGGCAAAGATGAGGGAGTCCTCGCATTTCATCACCGCGGCGATGCCGCAGCGGCGCGGCGGGCCTTTGCGGCGCCCGGATCCGGTTCACATCGTGGTTCGCGCGACATACCTCGGTCGAGGGATGGGTGCCCGGCCCGGCATCCGTGAGGATCGCGCTCGGTGCCCGACCGTGGCGCCGCCCGCCAACGATTCCACGGAGCCCCCATGAAGCGCCTGTTCGCCCGCAGCCCCCTCGTCGTGATGCTTGCCGCGCCGCTGCTTGCGCACGCGGTCGACATCACGGCCGGCACCTCCGAGTACATCACCTTCCGCGACTGCATCGCCGGCGTCACCGCCTGCGACAGCATCTCGCCCATCGTCAGCGGCCAGTACGGCGGCAACCCCGGCGCGTACTCCTCGGCGGCGACGAGCAACCACGCCGGGTACGGCTCGGCCTCGGGCAGCGTCAGCTTCTCGGGCGTGATCGGCGCGCCGGTGCTGCACGCGAGCGCGTCCGCCGACCCGGGCAAGCGCGCCAACACCAATTCGGTGGCGCTGCAAAGCTGGACCTACACCGGCAGCACGCCCACCACGCGCACCTTCGGCGGCACCCTGACCTACAACCAGGCCCTCACCGGCACCTATCCCGACACCGGCGCCACCGGCGTCTACGCGACGATCGACGCCTTCACGCTGACGGCCGCCAGCATCGACGCCGGCATCGACGCGGCCTCGAACTTCAACGCGCTGTTCGGCGAGCCGTGGACGGCCGATCCGTCGACCGGCTACGTCGACCTGGCGCAGAACACGTTCTCGGACGACACCTCGCAGGCGGGCGCCACCGGCAACCTGGGCGTCACGGTGAGCCTGACGCCCGGCGAGACGGTGTGGCTGTACGTGCTGCTGCAGACGCCGGCCGTCAACGGCAGCGTCGTCGACGCCTCGCACACGCTCGTCACCGGATGGAGCGACGCGACCGACCTCGTGCCCGCGGTCACGAGCGCGCCCGTGCCCGAGCCGTCGTCATGGGCGCTGATCGGCTGCGGCCTCGCGGCCGTCGCCGTGCTGCGCCGGCGGCACGACCGGACGCGCCGGACTCGTTCCCGGCTTCTCAGCGCTTGACCGACTTGGCCGGCTTGTCCGCCGGCGACGCCGGACGGTCGGGCGCGCGCGACGCGCGGTGCTCCAGCACGATGTTGGTGGCCACGCCCGAGTCGACCACCTGGCGGTGCGCGTTCTCGAACAGCTCGTTGATCTCGGACGTCGACATCACCTGCAGCCGCGCGGGCGGGATGTTGGCTGTCACGCCCTTCAACTCCTGCTCGCGGCAGTTGAAGTAGAGCGCCGACCCGACCTCGTTGGCCGGCGTGCGGCGGTCGTCCAGCCGCGCGGCCTGCGTGCGCAGACAGGCCATCCATTCCTCGCGCGCAGCGGCCGCGGCCGCCTCCACCTGCGCCGCGGGGCGCACCATGTCGGAGGCCGAGTCGTTGGCCTGGATCGACGCGGGCAGCACCGGCAGCGCCGGCAGCACTGCCGCGGTGAAGGACTTGCTCGCGAACTCGCGCTTGACCGAGTCCTCCAGCGCCACCGACCACCTGGTCATGGCCTCGTCGCTGTCGAAGTACGGCGCGGTGAAGAACACGTGCATGCGGCCGAAGGTGGCGTCCTGGCGGCTCGTGTAGACGATCTCGACGGCGCTGCCGAGGCCGACGACGTGCTGGTCGAGCATCCACTGCGCGACCTGCGGGTTGTTGCGGCGCAGGGTGCGCAGCAGGTCAGGATGGCCGAAGATGGCCAGGCACTGTTCGCCGTTGAACTTGGTCATCGGCGTGGCGTGCAGCGCGCCGCCGTTGGCACGGCAGGCATCCTCGCCCCAGGGCGTCATCTGCGGCGAATCGCGCACCGGCAGCGAGACGTCGATCGCGACGCGGAACTGGTTCTTGTCCAGGAGCACGACCACGCCGCGGAAGATCTCGGCGTCGCGGTTGCTGGCGCTGGCCGTGGTGAAGGTCTGGCCCTGCACCAGCACCCACTGGCCCGGCGGCAGCCTGAAGGCGTGCGAGCCGATCGAGATCTTGTTGTCGGCCACGACGGACGGGATCGCGGCATGGGCGATGTCGGTCGCGCGGCTCGCGGGCGCGAGGCCCAGCAGGGCCAGGGCGGTCGCGAGGCCGGCCCGGAGGCGGCGCGCGGCGGGGTTCCAGAGCAGGTTCAAGGGGGATCCTTGGCGTGGGAGGGGCCGACGAAAGCGTTCCGAACTTTACGTCATCGCCCGTCGAGCAAGCCTGCCGCAAGCTCGCCGTGGTGTGACATTTGCCGGGCGCCGGCCCCAACGAATTGGGGATGGCGCGGGCGCGCCGCGGCTGCCCGGCCATGGGCCCTGGCCAGCCGATCCGTCCCGGCGCCCTTAGAATCGTGGGTTCCGCTTTCGCGCCGCCGCCGCGCCCCTCGCGCGCCCGGGGACGACCATCGCCGCCATGACCCGCAAACTCTTCGTCACCACCGCCCTGCCCTACGCCAATGCGCCCTTCCACATCGGGCACATGATGGAGTACATCCAGGCCGACATCTGGGTGCGGTTCCAGCGCATGAGGGGCGCCACGGTGCACTTCGTGGGCGCCGACGACGCCCACGGCGCGCCGATCATGATCGCCGCCGAGAAGCAGGGCAAGACGCCGCAGGCCTTCGTCGCCGAGGTGGCGGCCGGCCGCGCGAAGTACCTCGACGGCTTCCACATCGCCTTCGACAACTGGAGCTCCACGGACTCGCCCGAGAACCACGCGCTGTCCAGGGAGATCTACCTCGCCCTGCGCAAGAACGAGCTGATCGACGTCAAGACGATCGACCAGTTCTTCGACCCGGTGAAGTCCATGTTCCTGCCGGACCGCTTCATCAAGGGCGAATGCCCGCGCTGCGGCACGAAGGACCAGTACGGCGACGCCTGCGAGAACTGCGGCGCCGTCTACAGCCCCACCGAGCTGAAGAACCCGTACTCGGCGCTCAGCGGCGCGACGCCGGTGATGAAGTCCAGCGAGCACTACTTCTTCCGGCTGTCCGACCCGCGCTGCCTGGAGTTCCTGCAGAAGTGGACGACCGACACCGGCCGCCTGCAGCCGGAGGTCCTGAACAAGATCAAGGAGTGGTTCCAGAAGGATCCCGAGACCGGCGCCGGCGGCCTGGGCGACTGGGACATCAGCCGCGACGCGCCCTACTTCGGCATCGAGATCCCCGACGCGCCGGGCAAGTACTTCTATGTCTGGCTGGACGCGCCGATCGGCTACCTCGCCTCGCTCAAGAACTACTTCGGCAAGAAGGGCTTGGACTACGACGCCTTCTTCGCCGACCCCGACGTGCAGCAGGTGCACTTCATCGGCAAGGACATCACGTACTTCCACACGCTGTTCTGGCCGGCGATGCTGCACTTCTCGGGCCGCAAGACGCCCGACCACGTGTTCGTGCACGGCTTCATCACG
>DATCRO010000544.1:0-3610 GCA_036569025.1 Burkholderiaceae bacterium | reverse complement strand
AGCTCGGACCGGTCGACGCCGGCCAGCGCCTCCAGCGCCGCGTTGCCGGCCACGAGCACGTCGTTGGCGCCGACCGCCGGCAGGCCGCCGGGCGCGGCGCCGGATTCGACGGCGAGGCGGCGGGTGTCCTCGTACGCGATCGCCGACCAGACCCCGGCCTGGCGCATGCGGATGCGGTTGCGCACGTACGGCGGCAGCCCGGCGACCGGCACCCGCGCCAGCAGGGCCGCGCGCGCCTGGTCGACCTGCCAGCGCTGCAGCGGCGGGGTCATGTCGTCGACGCAGTCGTGGCGCGTCAAGGCCAGCGCGGCGCGAGCCGACTGCTCGGGCGACGGCTGCAGCGCCAGCACGTGGCGGAACGCATCGCCGTCATAGCAGAGCCAGACGTGGCCGTCGCGCTCCAGGCTCGTGAACTTCACGCCGAGGTCGGCCGCCACCTCCAGTTGCGCCGCGACGGCGGGCTCGCCCGGGCGCACCGGCACGTTGGCGGCATTGGCGGCGGCCACGTTGGCGCGCCAGGCCAGGCGTTCGGCCATCGTGCCCATCGCGTCGAACACGTCGGCGTGGATCGAGCCGGCCGGCGCGGCTTTCAGGTAGGCGGCGGCCACGCCCAGGCCCAGCGATTCGGACCCGGGGCGATCGCGCAGGAAGCGCACCAGCGCCAGCAACTCGGGCGCCTCCGCGGACGCGAGCGAGAGCGCGCGCACGGCGCTCGCGCGCACGAAGCCGCCGCGTTCGCGGGCGAGGTCCCAGACCTGCAGGTAGTCCAGGCGCTCGCCGCGCACCTCCAGCAGTTCGCCCTGGGTCAGCAGCGCCAGCGGGCTGCCGCCGCTCCTGGCGCCGGCGCGCAGCGGGACGGCGTCCTGCGTGACGAGCGCGTAGCGCGACGACTCCGGCGTGGTCGTCGCGGCGACCGGCGCCGGCGTCTTGGCGGCCACGCCGACGCTGCGCGCGGCCAGCGCCGCCGCGGGCGCCGGGGACGCGGCATGCGCGGTCGGCGGATAGACGATGCAGGCGATGGCGGCCAGGCTCGCCAGCAACCAGATCGCCAGCGTGCGCAGCGGGCTGCCCTGGGCGTGCGGGTGGCCGAAGTCGTGGCGGCGGCGCGTCGGGCGGTAGCCGATCTGGCCGCTGCCGCGCGAGGTGCGGACTCTCATTGCGCGGCCTCCTGCGTGTCGTTGCCGGCGTCGGCCTTGGCCGTGGTCGCCGGCGCCGCGGCCTGCCTGCCCAGCAGCGTCGAGCCGATGAAGCCACCGTCCGCGGGCGGGGGCGCGATGATCACCTGGATCTTGTCGGACAGCTTGTCGGCCATCGTCTTCTGGATCAGCAGCGGGTGGCGCGTGATCAGCGCCCCCTCGCGCGCCATCTGCTCGCTGGTGGACTTGCCGACCTTCTCCAGGCGGTAGACCTCGGCGTCGGCCAGCTTGTTGCGCGAGTCCGCCTCGCCCGACGCCTCGATGCGGCGTGCCTCGGCCGCGGCCTCGGCGGTCTTGATGCGGGCGACCTTGTCGGCCTCGGCCTCGAGCTGGCGCTGCTGGATCTGCTTCTGCTTGAACGGCAGCACGTGGGCCATCGCCTCCTCCTGCGCCTTGGCCGCGATCACCTGCTCCACGCCGGCGGCCTCGGCGGCCTTCTCGCGCTTGACCTTCTCGGCCTCGGCCTCCAGCGCGGCCTGCTTGACCTGCTTGTCCTTGAGTTCCAGCGTGAAGCGCATCTTCTCGCTCTCGAGCTCCTCGGCGAGCAGCGCCTCCATGCCGTGCCTGTAGTCCGGCGGCAGGTCGACCTTGCCGATCTGCACGTCGCGCAGCACGATGCCCTTGGCCGCCAGCGCGGGGCGCAGTTCGGTGACGATCGCCTGCTGGATCTCGGCGCGCCTGGACGAGAAGATCTCGCGCACCGTGTAGCGCGTGAAGACGCGGTAGATGACGCCCTGCACCTGTGGCGCGACGACGTCGCGGCCGATGTCGGGCGGCAGCTCGCGCGCCACGCTGGTCACGCGCGCCGGATCGATCGCGTAGTGCGTGGCGATGTCCACGCCCAGCGACAGCCCCTCGACCGACTGGAACGGCGCCGGGCCGCTCGCCGACGCGCTTTCCGTCGGGCGATAGACCTGCTCGCGCAGGTCGACCAGGCGCAGCTCCTGCAGGCCCGGGAAGACGAAGGCGGAGCCGGCGCGCACGATGCCGGCGTCGCCAGTCAGCCGGTTGGTGCGCACGCCGACCTCGCCGGCCGGCACGCCGCGCAGCGGCGGGTGACTGGCCAGCATCCAGACCGCGACGACGCCGGCGGCCGCGAGCGCCAGCGTCAGCGGACGCACGCGCGGCAGGCGGGCGACGAGCCGTCCGAGGGGACTGGCCGGCGGCAGCGGGCCGTCCTCGACGGGGTATTGGGGATGCAGGTCGTTGTCGCTCATGGGGGTCTCTCCTCGGTGTGTGAGGCCATTCTTCGAGGCCCGCGCCGAGCGTTCAACGGCGCCGCGGGGGTGCTGCGTTCACGCCGGCCGCCGGTGCCTTCCGCGGCGCGGAGCAAACCCTCACGGCGCCCCCTGCGAGGCGACCGGATAATCGGGCGGCAGGATGCGGCAACGCGCGTCCGTCCACCGAAAGGCCCACCGTGTCGAACACCGCCGCCCGCGTCGCGATCATCGAAGACGACCCGCCCACGAGCGACCAGCTCAAGGGCTGGATCCAGTCGGCGCGCCCGGGGCTGCAGGTCGACCAGTGGTTCACGCGCGACGAGGCCGAGGCCGCGATCGCCCGCGAGCGCTACGACCTGGTGGTGATGGACATCGAGCTCGGGCGCGAGCGCCATGCCGGCGTCGCGCTGATCAATGCGATCAACAAGCAGCACGGCACGCCGGTGCTGGTGGTCTCGGCGATGCCGGCCACGATCTACCGCAGCATCATGAAGGCGCTCGACGCCTGGGACTACCTGCAGAAGACCACCTTCGAGGAGTCCGACTTCATCGACACCGTGCTCGAGATGCTGCGCGCCTCCAAGGACCGCCCCGCCCCGAAGACCGGCGCGACGACGGCCGTCGACCAGGAGCTCAGCGTCGACCCGCTCGGCCAGGGCGCCGTGCTGTGGCGCGGCCACCGGGTCAACCTGCCGCTGACCGCGCAGCGCATCCTCGCGGCCCTGCATGCGCGCCGCGGCGAGGTGGTGTCGTACGACGAGCTGTTCCAGGTCGTGAAGACGGGACGCAACCGCGACAACGTGCGCAAGCACATCAGCACGATCCGCGAAGCGTTCCGCGACATCGATCCGCAGTTCGAAGGCATCGAGAGCGTGCCGATGCGCGGGTTCCGGTGGCTCGCCAGGCAGTGAGCTCCGACACCCATGTCCGTCATCCTGCGCGCAGTCGCGGGATCGACGCGCGCGGCAACGCCGCCCGGAGGCCGCATGGCGGGGATGGATCCTGCGACTGCGCGCAGGATGACGACGCATGAGGTGGCGTGACCGCCTTGCCGCCTGGCGCTGGCCCGGCATCGCGTTCTTCCGCCTGCGGCTGTTCTTCCGCGGCGTGTTCCTGCTGCTGGCGCTGGCCACCGTGGCGATCGCGCTGTCGGTGCTGCAGGACGAGAAGGAGCTGAGCCACCGCAGCTACCGC
>DATCRO010000543.1:0-6017 GCA_036569025.1 Burkholderiaceae bacterium | reverse complement strand
GTCGCGACGATGGACGAGGCGTACCGCCAGTCCGGCGTCGCGCTGCCGCCGACCAGGAACGTGCTCGAGGCCACGCCCGACGAGATCCGCCGCAGCCTGGTCATCGCGCCGCCGTCCGCACAAGGCAGCACGTGGACGCGGCGATTCGGTGATTCCAGCGACGCGTTCGCCTCCGGCTGGATGCTGCTGCGCGGCGCGCGCCGGCGGCGCAACGTCGACCGCGGCTTCATCCTGTCCGACCACGCCGACTGGCCCGGCCTGCTGGAGGCGATCGCCGCCAGCGGCGCGCCGCGCGTGATCGTCACGCACGGCTACGTCGAGCCGTTGGTGCGCTTCCTCGCGGAGCAGGGCCTGGAATCGGGCGCGTTCAAGACCGAGTACGGCGACGACGAGGACGCGAAGCCCGTCGAGGAAGCCGCCGAAGCGGAGCCGACATGAAGGAGTTCGCCGCGCTGTTCGCCGCGCTCGACTCGACCACGTCGACCCGCAGGAAGACCGAGGCGCTGCTCGCCTACTTCCAGCGCGCGCAGCCTGCCGACGCAGCCTGGGCGCTGTACTTCCTGGCCGGCGGCAAGCCGCGCCAGACGGTGCCGACAGGCCTGCTGCGCATGGCCGCGCGCGAGGCCGCCGGCATCCCCGAGTGGCTGTTCGACGAAAGCTACGACGTCGTCGGCGACCTGGCCGAGACCATCGCCCACGTGCTGCCGCCGGCGCGCGAGACCGTCGACCTGCCGCTTCACGTGTGGATCGAGCAACGCCTGCTCGCGCTGCGCGGCCAGGCGCCCGACGCCGTCTCGGCCGCGCTCAAGGGCTACTGGAGCGAGCTCGACACCCCCGGCCGTTTCCTGCTGACCAAGCTGATCGGCGGCAGCTTTCGCGTCGGCGTCGCGCGCAACCTCGTGCTGCGTGCGCTGTCCGAGGCCTCGGGCGTCGATGCGAAGCTGCTCGCGCAACGCGTGATGGGCTACACCGACAAGCAGCACGCGCCGGACGCCGCGCGCTATGCGCTGCTGGTCGACCCGAAGCAGGTCGACACGCCGGCCGAATCGGGCCAGCCCTACCCGTTCTTCCTCGCGCACCCGCTGCAGGCGCCCGTCGAATCGCTGGGCGAGCGCGCCGACTGGCAGGTCGAGTGGAAGTGGGACGGCATCCGCGCGCAGTTCATCAGGCGCGGCGCCAATTCGTGGCTGTGGTCGCGCGGCGAGGATCTGCTCAACGGCCGCTTCCCCGAGCTCGACGCGATGCACGCGCGGCTGCCCGACACTTGCGTGCTGGACGGCGAGATCGTCGTCTGGCGCGATGGACGCGTGCAGCCGTTCGCGGAGCTGCAGAAGCGCATCGGGCGCAAGACCGTGACCAGGAAGATCCTGGCCGAACAGCCAGTCGCCTTCCTCGCGTACGACCTGCTGGAGATCGAAGGCGTCGACATCCGCGCCTGGCCTCAGTGGCAGCGTCGCGAACGGCTCGAGCAGGTCGTCGCCGAGGCCGGTGGCGGCCCGCTGCAG
Organism: Burkholderiaceae bacterium; assembly: GCA_036569025.1. GTDB lineage: Bacteria > Pseudomonadota > Gammaproteobacteria > Burkholderiales > Burkholderiaceae_C > Scleromatobacter. Next base: position 4,512 of record DATCRO010000543.1, on the reverse strand, counting down.
CTCTCGCCGCGCGTGGACGCCGCCGACTGGTCCGCGCTGGCGACGCTGCGCGGCGAGTCGCGCGCCCGCGGCGTCGAGGGCTTCATGCTCAAGCAGCGCGAGGGCCGCTACGGCGCAGGCCGCACCAAGGACGTGGGCACATGGTGGAAGTGGAAGATCGACCCGTACAGCGTCGACGCAGTGCTCGTCTATGCGCAGGGCGGCCACGGGCGGCGCGCGAACCTCTACACGGACTACACCTTCGCCGTGTGGGACGGCGACGGCGAGGCGCGCAGGCTCGTGCCGTTCGCCAAGGCCTACTCGGGCCTGACCGACGACGAGATGCGCCAGGTCGACCAGCGCATCCGCCAGACGACGATCGAGAAGTTCGGCCCCGTGCGCAGCGTGACGCCAACGCTGGTCGTCGAGCTCGGCTTCGAGGGCATCCAGGCCTCGTCGCGCCACAAGTCGGGCATCGCGGTGCGCTTCCCGCGCATGCTGCGCCTGCGCTGGGACAAGCCCGTCGACGAGGCCGACACGCTGCAGGTGCTGCGCGACTTCATCGCCGAATCCGCGGCGTTGCGCCAGGCGGACTGATGGCGGACGCGGCCGCCGTCGAGGCCTGGCTCGCGACGCGCGGCTGGCACCCGTTCGCGTTCCAGCGCGAGGTCTGGCAGGCGATGGCGGAAGGCCGCAGCGGACTCCTGCACGCCAACACCGGCACCGGCAAGACGCTGGCGGCCTGGCTGGGCGCGCTGCAGGCGTTGCGTGTCCAGGCGTCCGCATCCGCGTCACGTTCGAAGAAGGCGGCGGCACCACCGGTGTCGGTCCTGTGGCTCACGCCGATGCGCGCACTGGCCGCCGACACCACGCGCGCCCTCGCCGATCCGATGGCCGCGCTCGAACCCACGTGGTCGATCGGCCTGCGCAGCGGCGACACGACGTCCGCCGAGCGCAGCGCGCAGGATCGCCGGCTGCCCACGGTGCTGGTGACGACGCCCGAGAGCCTGACGCTGCAACTGGCGCGCGCCGATGCGCTCCAGGCGCTGGCACACGTGCAGCTGGTCGTCGTCGACGAATGGCACGAGCTGCTGGGCAACAAGCGCGGCGTGCAGGTGCAGCTGGCGCTCGCGCGGCTGCGCCAGCGCCGTCCCGGGCTGATGTGCTGGGCGCTGTCGGCCACGCTCGGCAACCTCGAGGAGGCGCTGGCCACGCTGGTGGGCGTGCGCCCGCGGGCGCGCGTGACGCCTGCGCCAGCGCTCGTGCGCGGCGACGTCGCCAAGACCATCGTCATCGACACGCTCCTGCCCGAACGCGCCGAGCGCTTCTCGTGGGGCGGCCACATGGGCCTGCGCATGCTGCCGCAGGTCGTCCAGGCGATCGACGACAGCGGCACGACGCTGGCCTTCACCAACACGCGCTCGCAGGCCGAGCGCTGGTACCAGGCGCTGCTGGACGCGCGCCCCGACTGGGCCGGCATCGTCGCGCTGCACCACGGCTCGCTGGCGCGCGAGGTGCGCGAGTGGGTCGAGGCGGGGCTGAAGTCGGGCACGTTGCGCGCGGTGGTGTGCACGTCCAGCCTCGACCTGGGCGTCGACTTCCTGCCCGTCGACCGCGTGCTGCAGATCGGCTCGGCCAAGGGCATCGCACGGCTGCTGCAGCGCGCCGGCCGCTCGGGCCACGCCCCGGGCCGGCCGTCGCGCGTGACGCTGGTGCCCACGCACAGCCTGGAACTGGTGGAGGCCGCCGCCGCGCGCCACGCGGCGCAGCAGGGCCAGGTCGAGGCGCGGCATTCGCCGCAGGAGCCGCTGGACGTGCTCGTCCAGCACCTGGTGACCGTGGCGCTCGGCGGCGGCTTCATGCCCGACGCGTTGTACGCCGAGGTGCGCACGACGACGGCCTACCGCGACCTCTCGCCCGCGGCCTGGCAGTGGTGCCTGGACTTCGTGCGCCAGGGCGGCCCCTCGCTGGCCGCGTACCCGGACTACCAGCGCGTCGTGCCGGACGACGCAGGCATCTGGCGCGTGCCCGACGCGCGGCTCGCGCGGCGCCATCGCGTCAACATCGGCACCATCGTCAGCGACGCCAGCATCAACGTCGCGTACCAGACCGGCGGCAACCTGGGCAGCGTCGAGGAGAGCTTCATCGCGCGCATGAAGCCCGGCGACGCGTTCCTGTTCGGCGGCCGCCTGCTGGAGCTGGTGCGCGTGCACCAGATGACGGCCTACGTGAAGCGCGCCCCCGCCGGGCGCGGCGCGGTGCCGCGCTGGAACGGCGGGCGCATGCCGCTGTCCAACACGCTGGCCGACGCGGTGCTGCGCGAGCTCGACGCCGCCGACCGCGGCCGCTTCGACAGCCCCGAGATGCAGTGCGTCCGGCCGCTGCTGGAGATCCAGGGCCGGTGGTCGGCGCTGCCGACGCCGTCGACGCTGCTGGCCGAGACCTGGAAGAGCCGCGAGGGCTGGCACCTGTTCCTCTACCCGTTCGCGGGCCGCCTGGTGCACCTGGGCCTCGCGAGCCTGCTGGCCTGGCGCGCCGCGCGGCCCGAGCAGGCGACATTCTCGATCGCGGTCAACGACTACGGCTTGGAGCTGCTGTCGGCGCGCGAGATCGCCTGGGGCGAGCGCCTGCCCGCCTTGCTCGCGACGCCGGACGACCCGGCCGCGCTGCTCGGCGAGGTGCTGGCCAGCCTGAATGCGACGGAGATGTCGCGCCGGCGCTTCCGGGAGATCGCCCGCATCGCCGGCCTGATCTTCCAGTCGCATCCCGGCGAGCGCCAGTCGAACCGCCAGCTGCAGGCCTCGGCCAGCCTGTTCTTCGACGTGTTCCGCAGGTACGACCCCGGCAACCTGCTGCTGACGCAGGCCGAGCGCGAGCTGCTGCGCCAGGAACTGGACGTCGACCAGCTGGCCGCGGCGTTGCGGCGCATGCAGGGGCAGCGGCTGGCCGCCGTGACGCTCGCGCGGCCCTCGCCGCTCGCGTTCCCGTTGATGGTCGAGCGCTTCCGCGAGAAGCTCACCAACGAATCGCTCGCCGAGCGCATCGCGCGCATGGTGTCCGACCTCGAAGGTCGCGCCGGCGGCGACGCGGTGGGCACCGCGCACGAGGACGCGAAGAGGGTGTTCGCGCGCGATGCGCTCCAGCAAGCTGCGCAGGCATCCGTGATCGCCGACCGCGACGAACCGAAGCCGAAGCGGCGCACGCGCCGCGCCAAGCTGCGGACATGAGCACGACGCAGTCGCTGGTCCTGCAGGGCCGCTCGCTGTCGCTGCTGCCCGAGCGCGCGGCCTGGCATGCGGCGTCGCGCACGCTGTTCATCGCGGACCTGCACCTGGCCAAGTCGGCGAGCTTCCGCGCGCAAGGCCTGCCGGTGCCCGCGGGGACGACGCGCGACAACCTCGATCGCATCGCGACGCTGGTGCGGACGCATGGCGCCGCACGCGTCGTGTTCCTCGGCGACCTGCTGCACTCGCGGCACGCGCAGCGCGCCTCGGCGATCGCGCCGCTGCGCGCATGGCGCGACGCGCACCCCGACCTGCACTGCGTGCTCGTGCGCGGCAACCACGACTCGCACGCCGGCGACCCGCCGCCGTCGCTGCGCTTCGAGATCGTCGACGAGCCCTGGCCCGTGCCGGGCGCGGCCGGCCTCGTCGGCTGCCATCATCCGCGGCAGCTGGCCGGCGCCGCGGTGCTCGCGGGACACTGGCACCCGGCCGTGACGCTGCGCGGGCCGGCGCGCGACGTCGAGCGGCTCGCCTGCTTCTGCCACATCGCCGACGATCGCGCCGACGTGCTCGTGCTGCCCGCGTTCGGCGCGTTCACCGGCAGCAGCCCGCAGGCGCCGCCGTCGGGCTCGACCTGCTGGCCGGTGGGCGGCGGGCGCGTCTGGCCGGGGATGCGCATCGACTGACCGGGCCCCGAAGGCAGCGCACTCACCCGGGCGGCTCGGCGACCTTCACCGTGATGCCGCCATCGCGCTCGAGGATCGCGCGCTCCACTTGCGAGGTCTCGTCGCCCGTCTTCCTGCGCACCGCCTCGTCCAGGTCGCGCACGGTGATGAGCGCCTTGCGCATCGCCGCCTCGTCACGACGGCCGTCTTGCACGAGCTCGCGCTTGTCGCCGCTGATCATCGTCTCGAACCGCGGCCAGCGCACGCTGGCCATCGCGACGAGGCGGTGGAGCACGACGAAGACCGCGCCCGCGGCCATCGTCGGCCAGAACGGCGACGCCCCGACCACGGCCCGGCTGAGCACGGAGCCCAGGAGCACCGTCGTGCAGGTGTCGAAGGCACGATGCTGGCCCAGCGAGCGGCGGCCCGCGATGCGGATCATCGCCAGCGTCAGCACGAACACCGCCAGCGCCCGCATCGCCATCTGCAGCACGTTCAGGTCCTGGTCCTCCCCGAACAGGGCCAGCACCAGGTCGTGCAGCCCGGTCATGGCCGTTCCTTCGCGTCGAGCACCGCACGCAGGTACGGCGCGGTGCGGCCGTGGCGGCGGCGCGCGACCTCGTCCGGCGGCCCGCAGGCGACGA
>DATCRO010000542.1:0-8159 GCA_036569025.1 Burkholderiaceae bacterium | reverse complement strand
GCGCAGGACCACGGCGGCCGCATCGTGCAGGCCACCAGCCTGGGCGCCGAGGACATGGTCGTCACCGACCTGATCGCGCGCCTGCACCTGCCGATCGCGATCGGCACGCTCCAGACGGGCAAGCTGCATCCGCAGACGGTGGCGCTGATCCCGCGCATCGAGGAGCGCTACGGGCTGCAGGTCGAGGTGTACCGGCCGCGCAAGGAACAGGTCGTGCACTTCGTCCGAGCCAACGGCGAGGACGCGATGTACAAGAGCATCGAGCTGCGCAAGGCCTGCTGCGGCTTGCGCAAGATGGAACCGCTGTCGCGCATGCTCGACGGCCGCGCCGCGTGGGTCACGGGCCTGCGCCGCGAGCAGTCGAACAACCGCGGCACCGTGCCCTTCGTCGAGACCGAGTCCAACGGCCGCCTCAAGGTCAACCCGCTGGCCGCGTGGACATGGAACGACGTGTGGCACTACATCGCCCAGCACGACGTGCCCTTCAACCCGCTGCACGACGAGTTCATGCCCAGCATCGGCTGTGCGCCCTGCACGCGCGCGATCGCCGTCGGCGAGGACTTCCGCGCCGGCCGCTGGTGGTGGGAAGACGAGGCCGCCAAGGAATGCGGCCTGCACGCCACCAGGACGGCCGAGCCCGTCGCGGCCTGAGGCTCCGGCCTCCCGCACCCGATCCGGCGCCGCGGCGCCGGAGTCGACCTTTCCTGCTTGCGGGCGGCTCCCCGCTGCCCTACCGTCCCAGACCATGACGACCCGAGTGACCATCGTGGGCGCCGGCCCCGGATCCGCCGACCTGATCACGCTGCGCGGCGCGCGCGCGCTCGCCAGCGCGACCGTGGTGCTGCACGACGCGCTGATCGACCCGTCGCTGCGCGAGATGGCGCCCGCGGCCGAGTGGATCGACGTCGGCAAGCGCGGCTTCTGCGACTCGACCGCGCAGGCGCGCATCAACGCGCTGCTGGTGCAGCACGCGCGCGCCGGCGGCCAGGTCGTGCGCCTCAAGGGCGGCGACCCGAGCGTGTTCGGCCGGCTCGACGAGGAGCTCGAAGCGCTGGCCGCCGCGGGCATCGCGTGCGAGGTCGTGCCCGGCGTGACGGCCGCCATCGCCGCCGCCGCCGACCTGAAGCGCCCGCTGACGCGCCGCGGCTCCGGCCGCAGCGTCGCGCTGAGCACGGCCATGACGCGCGCCGGCGAACTGGTCGCCAGGCGCGGCGCCGACACCGAGGTCTTCTACATGGCCGGCCGCCAGCTCGCCGCGCTGTCGCGCCGCCTGATCGCCGCCGGGTGGGCGCCGGAGACGCCGGTGGCCGTGGTCTCGCGCGCCGGCTGGCCCGACCAGCACGGCAGCGACCATCGCGTCGAGACGCTGCCCGAGGCCGTCGTGCTGCACGGCGGGCGGCCGACCGTCGTCATCGTGGGCGTCGGCGCCACGGCGCTGGCGGCGACGTTGTCGACCGCCGACGAACCCATGACCATGACGCCCGTTCCTGCCGCGTCCAAGCCTTAGAATCCCGGCTGCTCCAGCCTCTGCCCGCCACGCACCTCGCTGCCATGACCCACGTCGTTACCGAAGCCTGTATCCGTTGCAAGTACACCGATTGCGTGGACGTGTGCCCTGTCGACTGCTTCCGCGAAGGCCCCAACTTCCTGGCGATCGACCCGGACGAGTGCATCGACTGCGCCGTGTGCATCCCCGAGTGCCCGGTCAACGCGATCCTGCCCGAGGAAGACGTTCCGGCCGACCAGCTCCACTTCATCAAGCTCAACGCCGACCTGGCCAAGGGCTGGCCCAGCATCACCAAGCGCAAGCCCGCGCTGCCGGACGCCGACGAGTGGAAGGACAAGAAGGACAAGCTCGACCAGCTGGTCAAGTGAACGCGGGCCGGCTCGCGCCGTCGCCATGTCCGACGTCCTCCAGACCGACTGCCTGATCATCGGCGCAGGCCCCGCGGGCCTGTTCCAGGTCTTCGAGCTGGGCCTGCGCGAGATCTGCGCCCACGTCGTCGAGGCCCTGCCCTTCGCGGGCGGCCAGTGCGTCGAGCTGTATGGCGACAAGCCGATCTACGACATCCCCGCGCTGCCTGCGTGCACCGGGCGCGAGCTGACCGATCGGCTGCTCCAGCAGATCCGGCCGTTCGCCACCACGTTCCACTTCGACCAGTTGGTCAGCCACGTCGCGCGCCGCGACGACGGCCGCTTCGACGTGCGAACGAAGTCCGGCCTGCAGTTCGATTGCGGCGCCATCGTGCTGGCCGCGGGCGTCGGCGCCTTCGTGCCCCGCACGCTCAAGGTGGCCGGCCTCGAGGCCTTCGAGGGCCGCCAGCTGTTCCATCACGCCGAGCGCGTGCCCGCCGAGGCGCTGGCCGGCAGGCACGTCGTCGTCTCCGGCGCCACCGAGCAGGCGCTCGCGTTCGCCACGCGCCTGTGCGGCGAGGTCGCGCGCGGCGCGCCGGGCGCCCCCGCGCGCGTGACGCTCATCCATCGCCGGGACGTCTTCGACGCGGAGGACGACACCGTCGCCGCCTTCCGCGGTGCGTGCGATGCCGGCGCGCTGCACTTCGTCGCCGGCCAGCCCACGGGCCTCGCGCTGGACGGCGACCGCCTCGCGGCACTCACGCTGCTCGACGCCTCGGGCGCCACCGTCTCGCTGCAGGCCGACACGGTCGTCGTGCTGCAGGGCCTGTCGCCCAAGCTCGGGCCGCTGGCCGACTGGGGCCTCGCGCTGGAACGGCGCCAGGTGCAGGTGGAGACCGCGAAGTTCGCGACCAGCGTCCCGGGCCTCTTCGCCATCGGCGACGTCATCCACTATCCCGGCAAGCAGCGCCTGATCCTGTCGGCCTTCCACGAGGCCACGCTCGCGGCGGCCGGTGTCGCCGGCCACCTCAGCCCGGGCGACGACGGGCCGCTCGAATACACCACGAGCAGCCCGCGCATCCACAAGCTGCTGGGCGTGTAGGTCGGATCAGGCCTCGCGCGCCCGGCGGCTGAACAGCAGCGGCAACGCCAGCAGGTAGAACACGGCCGCGGCCAGCCACACGCTGCCCGGCCAGGTCTTCTGCGTCGCCGCGAAGGACGCCGTCACGACGAGCGGGCCGGCGACGCCGATGAGGCTGGTCAGGCTCGCGATCGTGCCCTGCAGCTCGCCCTGGTGCTGCTCGTCGACCTGCCGCGCCAGCAACGCCTGGAGCGCCGGCAGCGCGAGGCCGCCGACGGCGAACAGGGGCAACAGTGCGAAAGGCATCCAGCCCATGGTGGCCACGCCCATCAGCGCGAAGCCCAGTCCGTCGGCCGCCATGCCGGCCAGGAGCGCGCGCTTGTCGCCGAGCCGCGCCACCAGCGGGCCGGTGACGAAGGCCTGCGAAATCGCGTGCAGGCCGCCGTAGCAGGCCAGCGACATGCCGGCGATGAACGCGCTCCAGCCATAGCGCTGCTGGCCGTACAGGATCCACAGCGAGCCGGGCACCTGCGACACCAGCGCCACCACCGCGAACACGCCGACCAGCGGCAGCAGCGGCGGCCGCCCGCTCAGGCGGTGCAGCGCCGAGAACGCGTTGAACTTGCGCGGGTCCAGATGCGCCGTGCGGTTCTGGTTGGACTCGGGCAACGCGCGCCACGCCATGGCGAGATTCACCGCATTCATCACCGCGGCCGCGACGAACGGCGCGCGCAGCGACCACTCGCCCAGCGCGCCGCCGATCAACGGGCCGATGACCAGGCCCAGGCCCATCGCCGCCCCCATCTGCCCGTAGCGCATCGCGCGCTCGGGCTCGGGGCTGACGTCGGTGACGTAGGCGGTGCCGACCGACATGCTCGCGCCGGTGACGCCCGACAGCACGCGCCCGACGTACAGCCACGCGAGGTTCGGCGCGAGCGCCATCAGCACGTAGTCGGCCGCCGCACCGGCGAGCGACGCCAGCAGCACGGGACGTCGCCCGAAGCGGTCGCTCAACGCGCCCAGCACCGGGGAGAACAGGAACTGCATGGCCGCATACACGGCCAGCAGCGCGCCGTAGTGGTACGTGGTGGCGTCGGCGCCGGCCAGCTCGCGCAGGAGGCCGGGCAGGATGGGGAACACCAGGCTCATGCCGACGGCGTCCAGCAGCAGCGTGGCCAGGATGATGGTCAAGGCTCGATTCACGACATTCTCTCTATCATTGATAAAGTGCATTGTGCCCCAACTTCTCTATCATTGCTAGGGTGACGAATTCCACCGAACGATCGCGCCTGAACCGCGACGATGTCCTGCGTGCGGCGCTCGAACTGCTCGACGAGGTCGGCATCGATGCGCTCAGCACGCGCAAGCTGGCCGAGCGCCTGGGCGTGCAGTCGCCCACCCTGTACTGGCATTTCAAGAGCAAGGGCGCGCTGCTGGACGCGATGTCTGCCGCCGTCATGCAGCGCAGCCGCACCCCGTCGACGCCCGGGCCGGACGAGGACTGGCGCGACTGGCTGCTCGCCGACGGCCGCAGCTTTCGCAAGGCGCTGCTGGCCATCCGCGACGGTGCGCGGCTGCATGCCGGCACGCGCCCGGGCGAGGCGCAGCGCGAGTCCATCGAGGCGCGGCTGCGCCTGTTGTGCGCCGCCGGCTTCGAGCCCGAGCCCGCGACGCTGCTGCTGATGTCGATCGGCCGCTTCGTCGTGGGCTGGGTGCTCGAGGAGCAGTCGATCCAGCAGGCCGACGCACCGCCGTCCGCCACGCTGGCCGGCCCGGACGCGACGCAGTACCCGCTGCTGGCGGCCGGCTGGGCCGCGAACGTGGGCGGCGATGCGGACGCGGTCTTCGACGACGCCCTGCGGCTCATCGTCGACGGCGCGGCCGCCCGGCTGGCGTGAGCGTGCGGCGGCCGGCTCAGGTCACCGGCGCCGGGTTGAACAGCACGAGCGCGTTGTGCAGTTGCCAGTGCTCGGCCCACGTGCGGCGTCCGCTGGCCACGTCCAGCAGCAGATGGAACAGCTCCCAGCCGAGGGACTCGATCGTGGCCTGCCCGTCGGCGATGCGGCCGGCGTTGACGTCCATCAGGTCGTTCCAGCGGCGCGCGAGGTCGGTGCGCGTCGCCACCTTGACCACCGGGCACTCGGCCAGGCCGTAGGGCGTGCCGCGGCCCGTGGTGAACACGTGCAGGTTCATGCCGGCGGCCAGCTGCAGCGTGCCGCAGATGAAGTCGCTGGCGGGCGTGGCGGCGTAGACCAGGCCGCGCTGGTCGCGGCGCAGCTTGTCGCCGGGCGAAAGCACGTGCGAGATCGCCGACGTGCCGCTCTTGACGATCGAGCCCATCGCCTTCTCCGCGATGTTGGACAGCCCGCCCGCCTTGTTGCCCGGCGTCGTGTTGGCGGCGCGGTCGACGCCGCCGCGGTCGAGGTAGCGGTCGTACCAGGCGAGCTCGCGCACGATGCCCTGCGCGACCTCGGGCGTGGCGGCGCGCCGCGTCAGCTGTTCGACCGCGTCGCGCACCTCGGTGTTCTCGCTGAACATCACCGTGGCGCCGGCGCGCACGAGCAGGTCGGCGCAGAAGCCGACCGCGGGATTGGCGGTGACCCCGGAGAACGCGTCGCTGCCGCCGCACTGCACGCCCACCACCAGCTCGCTGGCCGGCACCGTCTCCCGACGGCGCGCGTTCAATCGCTCCAGATGCGGCCTGGCGCGGCCGACGATGTCCTCGATCATCGACATGAAGCCCACGTGTTCCTCGGCCTGCAGGCAGACCGTCTCGGGACCGAGCGCTGGGTCGCGCTCGTCGGTGATCGGGAAGCTGCCGGGCGGCAGCAGGCGGTCGGGCTGCAGCTTCTCGCAGCCCAGGCTCACCACCATCACCTCGCCGCCGAAGTTCGGGTTCAGGCAGATGTGGCGCAGCGTGCGGATCGGGATGTGCGCGTCGGGCGCGTCGATGGCCACGCCGCAGCCATAGGTGTGCTCCAGGCCGACGACGTCGTCGACGTTCGGGTACAGCGGCAGCAGCTCGGACTTGATGCGGCGCACGGCGACGTCGACGACGCCGGCCACGCACTGCACCGTCGTCGTGATCGCCAGGATGTTGCGCGTGCCCACCGAGCCGTCCGCGTTGCGATACCCCTGGAAGGTATGGCCTTCGAGGGGTTCGACGGCGGGGGGCGCGGCGGTCGCCATCGGCAGGCCCTCGAGCGCGCGCGCGGCGGGCATCGCGATCAGCCGCTCGTGCACCCAGCTGCCGGCGGGGACGGCCTTCAGCGCGAAGCCGATGGGGACGTCGTAGCGCCGCACCGCCTCGCCCTCGGCGATGTCGGCAAGCGCCACCTTGTGGCCCTGCGGCACCTTGTCACGCAGCACCAGGCCGGCGCCCGGGCCGCCCTCGGGCAGGCGCGTGCCGGCCGGCAGGCCGCCGTCGTTGGCGACGATGGCCACGTTGTCGGCGGCATGCATGCGGATCGCGAGCGGCGCCCGGCGGGCGTGGGGATCGGTCATCTCGTCCTTCTCGAACCGCCTGGCGGCGCCTCGGATCCCATGAAAGCGAGGGTCACGAGCGCGGACGGTTCTTGGTACAGTCCATGGAGTGAGTGTAGTCCGTCATCAGTTGTCGTACAACACGATCATTCGTGCCGGCCCGCCCTCGCCGGACGCCGCTGACTGCCCTCCTCCGCCATGAGCCCGCCCGATCTCGCCCGCCGCCGCCCTCGCTCCCTCGCGCTGGAACTCGTCTCCGCGCTCAGCGAGCGCATCCGCGACGGCCGCCTGAACGTGGGCGACAAGATGCCCACCGAGGCCGCCATCATGGCCGAGTTCGACGTCAGCCGCACCGTGGTGCGCGAGGCGCTGTCCAAGCTGCAGGCGTCGGGCCTGGTGCAGACGCGCCACGGCATCGGCACCTTCGTGCTCGGGCTGGGCGAGGATGCGGGCTTCCGGATCAGCCGCGAGCAGTACGAGACGCTGCAGGACGTGGTGGCCGTGCTGGAACTGCGCATCGGCATCGAGACCGAGGCCGCCGCGCTCGCCGCGCAGCGCCGCACCGAGGCCAACCTGGCTGCGATGCGCAAGGCGCTCGACGCGCTCGGTGTCGCGCTGGAGCAAGGCAGCGACGCCGTCGCGGCCGATTTCCAGTTCCACCAGGAGGTCGCGCGCGCCACGCAGAACGACCACTTCGCCGACCTGATGACCACCCTGGGCAGCCGCATCATCCCGCGCGCCCGCCTCGAGCCCGCGCAGGTGATGACCGACGAGCGCCGCGAATACCTGCGGCGCGTCAACGGCGAGCACGAGAGCATCTACGACGCGATCGCGGCGCAGGACGCCGAGGGCGCGCGCGCGGCGATGCGGACGCACCTGGCCAACAGCCGGGAGCGGCGCAGGCGGTCGCAGACGGCGTAGGGGCGGGTTGGCCGCAGGGGCGAGCCGCCATTTGCCCGCGCGCCGGATATGCTCAGGGCTTGTGTCCATTGGACATCGGCACGCCCACGGAAGGCGGGTTACGCCTGCGGCTAACCCGCCCTACACGTTGCGTGTTTGTTGTACGATGACTGATAAGATTCAAGGAAATCCAGCATGTTCAAGAACCTGATCGCCGGCGAATGGGTCGACGGCGCGAACGCCTCGCGCAACATCAACCCGTCGGACACCAGCGACGTCGTCGGCGAATACGCGCAGGCCGACGCCGCGCAGACGCGCGAGGCCATCGCCGCCGCGCGCCGCGCGTTCCCCGCGTGGAGCCTGAGCACCCCGCAGCAGCGCTTCGACATCCTCGACGCCGCCGGCACCGAGATCCTGGCGCGCCGCGCCGAGCTCGGCGACCTGCTCGCGCGCGAGGAAGGCAAGACGCTGCCCGAGGCGATCGGCGAGGTCCAGCGCGCCGGCAACATCTTCAAGTTCTTCGCCGGCGAGGCGCTGCGGCCCGGCGGCGAGGCACTGCCGTCCGTGCGGCCCGGCGTGGGTGTCGAGATCACGCGCGAGCCGATCGGCGTGGTGGGCATCATCACGCCGTGGAACTTCCCCATCGCGATCCCCTCGTGGAAGATCGCGCCGGCGCTGGCGTGGGGCAACTGCGTCGTCATCAAGCCGGCCGACCTGGTGCCGGGCTCGGTGTGGGCGCTGTGCGAGATCCTGTCGCGCTGCGGCCTGCCCGCCGGCGTGCTCAACCTCGTCATGGGCCGCGGCGCGCAGGTGGGCGCCACGATGCTGGAGGATCGCGGCA
>DATCRO010000541.1:0-8424 GCA_036569025.1 Burkholderiaceae bacterium | reverse complement strand
GTCGCCCAGTTGCCGGGCCTCGGCCAGCCAGGCGATGTGCCCGCGTTGCAGCAGGTCGAAGACGCCATCGGTGAACACCGTGGCCGGCTGCGACGCGTAACGGGCAACCGCCTCGTCGGCATGCAGCAATTTTCGGAGCGGGTCGAATCGGTTCATGGGCACACGGATCGGGCAGCGTCGTCGACGACGGCGCGACCGGGTTTCCACCTTTGTCTCCAGGCCAGTGTGAACCCGCGGGCACGGACCAGCGCACCCTCGAGCCCTGGCAAGTCTTCATTCGCGGATCGATTTCACGATCCTTCCGGTTTGGTGATGGCAATCGGCTTGCCCGACGGTGATCGGTGCGCCGTACGCGGGGCGTCGGCGATGTCGAGCAGGGGCCCTGGAAAAATGGTGCGCCCGCGCCCATGCGCCAGCCATCCCGAACACGCGCGTGGCACCCCCCGAATTCACGGCGACCGCCTCGACCGCGTGCCCGCGCGTATCCGGTGTCGGCGAGACGGCGTGCGCGTCGAGGGTCCGCGGATGCCCGGTGCCGGCCGGACGCAGGTCCGATGCGCCGGCCGTTTGCGACAATGATCCGCGGCGCACGGAGCGTCGGGAGGCGGTGATGGGCAAGGGTCGGTTCGAGGCATTCAGCGATGGCGTGCTGGCCATCATCATCACGATCATGGTGCTGGAGCTGAAGGTGCCCCACGGCGACACGCTGGCCGCGCTCGCCGAGCAGTGGCCGGTGTTCCTGAGCTACGTGATCAGCTTCATCTACGTGGGCATCTACTGGAACAACCACCACCACCTTCTGCACGCCGCCACCAGCGTGACCGGCGGCATGCTGTGGGCCAACCTCAACCTGTTGTTCTGGCTGTCGCTGTTCCCGTTCACGACCGGCTGGATGGGCGAGAACCACTTCGCGGCGACGCCGTCGGCCGTCTACGGCGTGGCCTTGCTGATGGCTGCCATCGCGTGGTGGATCCTGCAGACGCTGATCGTGCGCGCGCAGGGCGAGAACGGCGTGCTCAAGCGCGCGCTGGGCTCGGACTGGAAGGGCAAGCTCTCGCCCTGGTTGTACCTGGTGGGCATCGTGGCGTCGTTCTGCGTGACCGGGCTCGCGCAGGCGATCTACCTGCTGGCGGCCCTGATCTGGCTGGTGCCCGACCGGCGGATCGAAAAGGCGTTGGCGCATGAGAAGCATTGAAGGGTGCGCCCTGATTTGAGCAGCGCGCGCTGATTTGCGCGGCGCGCCAAACGCGCGATTTCAGGGTGGTTTGGCGCCGGGCAGTTTTCCGGCGCATCAGCAGAATCGTCTCGACCATGAGAGCCGATTCGCCGCCATCCCTCCGCACCCGCGCCGTGTTCCTGCGCGCCTTCTGCGCCGCCTTGCTGATGGCGGTGGCGGGCAACGCGTCCAGCCTGACCGGCAAGCGCTTCGTCGGCCGCTACGACTTCGGCTATGCCATCCGCGGCGACCGCCTGGCGCGTCCGGCGCAGGTGTTCGATGATGGGAGCGGCAAGGTCTATTTCGAGGCCCGGCCCAACCAGCCCATGCCCGCTGTCTTCGCGGGTCGCAACCCGGCGTTGCTGGTGCTGCAGCCCGAGGGCCAGTACTTCTCGGCCCGCACGTCGGCCACCGAGTTCACGCTCGTGCTGGGTGCCGCGCGCGCTACCGTCCGCCGCGGGAGCGCCGTGCTCGGCGACGAGACGATCACCCCGCAGGACGACACCGCGCGCCTGGCGTCCGCAGACGGCGGCCTGCCCGCCGGAGTCGACTACGACCCACCAGCCGATCCGGCGCTGCGACGCGTCCGGCACGAGCAGCCCATCGTCTTTGCGCCCGGCGTCGCCACGTTGCGACCCGAGGTGCTGGAGGCCCTGTCGGTGCTCGTGCTGCGCATCGGACCGGACACCGCCATCACCGCGTTCGGCCGCAACGACGCCGGCGGCCATGACGCGCTGGCGACGTCGCGCGCCGAGGCCTTGCGCAACGCCCTGCTCGCGCGCGGCGTGGCGGCCCGCGACATCCACATCGCCGCTGCGGAGGACGACGACGCCACGCGACCGCACCTGCACGCTTCGTCGTTGCGCTGGACGAGCACCGAGCAGACGCGCGACACCGCCTCGTCGCCCGCCGCGCTCGCCCCATCGTTCGACATCACGCCGGCGGATCGTGACATCGCGGTCTCGCTGCGCCGCTGGGCGCGCGCCAGCGGCTACGAGATCGCCTGGGACGTCGATTGGGCCGCGCCGATCAACGGTGCGCTGCGCGTCGAGGCGCCGTCGTTCGTCGATGCGGTGCAGCAGGTCGTGACCGGCCTGCGCGCGCAGGGATATCCGGTGCAGGCGCGCATCGATGCCGACCGCGTCGTCCGCTTCGTCGCGCCCGAGTGAGTGGCCGCTCCATCGATTGCAGGAAGGATCCGTCCATGAATCCCTTGATCCCGTTGCTCGTGGCCGCCGTGGCCGGCCTCGCCCACACGGCCTCGGCCGCGGAGCCCTCGCTCCCCGTCGCGCCGTACGCGGGCGGTGCTTCCGGCCCTGAAGCGCCACCTCGTCACTGGAGCGTGCTGGTGCAGGACATCACCCTCGAGCGCACGCTCCAGCGCTGGGGCGCGCAGGCGGGCGTCCGGCTGAAGTGGGATGCGCAACGCAACTTCCTGATCGGCGCGCCCGACATGATCGAGGGCACGTTCGAGACCGCCTTGAAGACGGTGCTGGACTCCGCGGGCATCCGCCAGAGCGACTATCCGCTGGAGGCCTGCATCTATGCCAACGACCCGCCGCTGGTGCGCATCACGCGCCGCGGAGAGCAGGCTCACGAGTGCGAGGCGCTGTGATGCGGGCCATCGTACGGTCGAAGGCTTGGCGCGGGCTCGCGGGCTCAGCATTGCTGGCCGGCGCGTTGGCCGGTTGCGCGTCGCCCGGGGTGTCCGAGCATGTGCAGGCCGACCATGCGACGGGCGCCGTCGGCGCCGCGTCGTTGCACGGCGACCGGACGCTGGCGCAGCAGGGCGCCGTTGCAGCGGGCTCGCAATCCGATGCCGACCGGCGCGCGGCCGAACAGGCCGTGCCGCCGGTGCTGCGGCGAGCCCGCACCGCCTGGGTCGGGTCGGTGAGCGTGCCCATGGGCAGTGGCGAACGCCTGCCCAGCATCTTCACGGAGTCCGTGCGCCTGAATTTCGATGACGCCGCCACCGGCGGCAAGGTGAGTCTGCGCACGATGGCCGATCGCATCACGGCCGTCACGGCCGTGCCGGTGCGCCTGAAGCCGGACGTGTTCGGCGGGGCCGAGCCGGTGGCCCGGTCAGCGCCGCCGCCTGCGCGCCTGGCGATGCCGCTGCCTGCGCTGCCGCAGCTGCCGGGCCATGGCGCGGCCGATCCCGTCGCGATGCCGCCAGCGGTATCGCACGACGGGTCGGTCAACGCCGTCGCGATGCGCTGGTCGGGCTCGCTGCAGGGCTATCTCGACCAGATCACGGACCAGCTGAGCCTGTCGTGGGAGTACCGCGACGGCGTGGTCGTCATCGAGCGCCTGCGCACCGAGTTCTTCGAGATCGCGGCGCTCGAGAGCGAGACGGACTACCACCTGGGCCTGAGCGGCGCCGACCAGGCCAACGCCACCAGTTCCGGCAACGGCGGCGGCGGCACCAGCAGCACCGCCAGTTCCAGCAACGAGGTCAGCGAGCACGGCAAGTCCAACGTCATCGGCTCCATCCTCGCGGCCATCGGGCAGATCATCAAGGACGTGCCCGGATCCTCGGCGGTGCGCTCGGACGGCTCCGGCCGCATCGCCGTCACCACCACCAAGGAGACGTTGTCCAAGGTGCGCGACTTCGTCCGCGTGGAGAACGAGAGCCTGCTGCGTCAGGCGCAAGTGCAGTTCGACGTCTACAGCGTCACGCGCAACGAGTCGGACGAACGCGGCATCGAATGGAGCGCCGTCCTGTCGGCGCTCGGGGGCGCCTACACGGGCAGCTTCGCATCGCCCACGACGCTGGCCAGCTCCACGGCCGCGGGCATCGGCTTCTCCATCCTCACGCCCACGCAGTCGGGCGTCACCAATCGCGTCACGTCGCACCTGGGCGGAAGCAGCGCGCTGCTCAAGCTGCTCAGCGAGTACGGCGTGTCCACGCAGCACCGCGAGGTCAGTCTGCTGGCCTTGAACCGCACCTGGGATCGCAAGTCCAGCCTCGGCGGCCGCGCCTACGTGAGCGCCACCATCCCCGGCGCGGCCAGCACGACGGGCGTCGGCGCACCCGGCCTGGTCACGTCTACGGTCACCACCGGCGACCGCTACCTGGCGCAGCCGTTCATCCTGGACAACGACACGGTCGTCCTCAAGTTCGGCATCGGGCTGTCGTCGTTGGTCAACCTGGTCAACTTCACCTCGGGCACGGGCTCATCGCAACAGACGGTGCAGACACCGGAAACCACCGCGATCAACGACCAGTCGACCGTGGCGCTGAAGGCGGGGCAGATCCTGGTCATCACGGGGCTGAGCCGCACGGTCTCCAGCGACGACCGGCGCACGCTGACCGACGACGCGCCGATCGGCCTGGGTGGCAGCAAGACGCAGTCGCGCCTGCGCGAGGACTTCGTGATCTTCGTGCGACCCACCATCCTTTGAGCGGCGAGAGACGATGGCCGTCATCGAGCGATTGATCGCGAGCACCGCGCACGGGGACCTGCTCGTGGGCCTGTTGTGGCGCGCACCGACCGCCGGGCAGGGGCGGCGGCGCGCGCTGCTCGAGGCGCGTGCACTCACCAGCGACGCGACGCACTGGGCCCAGGCGTTGGTCGGCGCGCACGTCCGCTACGGCCTGTTCCAGCCGCGCGCTTCCGAAGAGGGGATGCGCTTGCCCAAGGGCACGCTGGCCGCCGCGGCATGCTTCTCGCGGCTGGTCGGTCAACGCGCACCCAACGCCGCGCTCGTGCTCACCGTGCCGGCCTCCGCCCAGCGCAAGGAAGAGAAATATTTCGTCGTGTGCCTCGAGGACGGCGTGCCGGTGGTCGACGTCCTCAGCAACGAGATCGACGCCCGCAATGCGCTCGGCGCCGAGGATCGGCCGATCTGGAGCGACAACCCCGTGGCCTACCCGAACTGCGAGCCCGCCGACCTCGCCTGGCTGGCCGCCGGCTGCGACCGGCTCGCGCGCCTGCAGCCGATGCCGGTCAACCCATGGCCGATGCTTGCCGCGGGCATGGTCACGGTGGCTTCGCTCGGCGGCTGGGTGCTCGTGCAGCACCTGCATCGCGCGGACGCCGCGCGCAAGGCGGCGGCTGCCGCGCGCGCGGCCGATCCGACGCCGCGCTACCTGGCCGCGCTGGCCGGCCAGCAGGGCGCCATGGGCAGCGATCGCCCGGCCGTCGTCGCCGCGGCGCGCGAGATCTTCGGCTACGGCACGTGGGTGCCGGGCTGGCGCCTGGCGTCCGCGGAGTGCAGCGCTCGCACGCAGGCGTGCACGCGCGACTGGGTGCGGCGCGGAGGCACGTTCGAGGACTTGCGTCGCGCCTTGCCCGAGGACGCCCTCGAGATGCTGGTGCCGCAAGGCAGCAACGTGCCGGCGCTCGACGTCGCCCGGACGCGGCATCCGTTCAAGATCGCGCGCCGCTCGATGCTCGATCCGACGCGTCCGCTGCGCGCGCTCCAGGCGGCGATCTCTGACGCCGGGCCGTTGCTGCAGCGTTGGCGCACGGCCGACATCGTGCTCGAACTGAAGCGGCCCGCGCTGTGGCCCCGTGTGCCGGACGTGCCGGCAACCTTCGTGCACCCGGCGGCCGTGCTCGCGGGCGACGTCGACCTGCACAACGTGCCCGGCCCGTTCATCGTCGAGGCGCTGGTGTCGGCGCCCGACTTCGTCAGCTGGGAGTCCGTCCGCGTGGATCTCGGCGAAGGCACGGACGCGCGCGGCCTGCTCAAGTTCTCGGCCACAGGAGTCTTCTATGTCGCGGCCCACTAGCTGTTTCCCGTCTCGCGGACGCCGGTTCGCAGCCGCCGCCCTCGCGATCCTCGCACCCATGGCGCACGCCCAGACCATCGCCGACTACAGCCGCGCCCAACGGGCCTTGCTCGAGTCCGCGATGACCCAATCGGCCGCGCGATCTGCGGGCATCGCGGCGCCTGCACCGGCCTCGGCCGCATCGATGCCGGCGGCGGCCATCGCGCCCCCGACACGCGTGACGCTGCCACCGCCCGTGCCGAGCATCGAGGTGAGCGGTGTCTTCTCGTCGAGCGCGGGCGCGATCGCGGAGGTCGTCGTCAACAGCACGCCCTACCTGCTGGAGGCGGGCGAACGGGTTCCCGGCACCGCCTGGGAAGTGCGGGCCGTCGCGGTCGATCGCGTCGTGCTGGGCCGCCAGGGCAGCAGCGTGGCCGACGTGGCCGGCGACCGGTGGCGGATCTTCGCGCTGCCCGCGCTTCGCTGAGCCGGTCATGGGGATCCTCGAGATGTGGCGACGACGAGAGCAGACCGAATCGGTGGGTACGTCCGTGACACCGACGCAGGGTGCGGGCGGCGGTGCGGCGTCGAGCGATGCGGCGCCAGTCGCTCCGGCCTCGACGCCTCGCCTGGCGAGCGTGGCGGGATCGTCGTCCGCGCGCTCCCCGCTGGCGCGGCTCGAGCGGCGCCTCGCCGAAGCGCAGGCTTCGCGCGCGGGCTCGCCCGACGCGCTCGTGGCCGGCGGCGGGCGCGCGTCAGCGCCTGCACCGGAGCCTGCGCCGTTCCGCGACACCGAAGTGCGTGCCGACGTCCTCGCGCACTTCCACCAGTTGCCGTCCTACCAGGCGCTGTTGACGGTCGGCCCGGAGGCCGTCTACCAGTTGCCCGGCACCCTGCACGAGAAGCTGGTGGCCCTGGACTGTGGCGGGCGCCAGGCCTGCCTCGTCCGGGCGACGATGCCCGCTGCCGACAAGCTGGCGCTCGATGGCACGGTCAAGGCGGTCCGGGGCGCGTTGCGGGCACGTGGCTACGGCGTCACCGGGGAATGGGTGGCCGAGCCGCACCTGCTGCGCGAGATCCTGCGCAACGCCGGCACGTCCGGCAAGGGCGGCGCCAGGGGCGGGCCGATGCAGCTGTTCGAGCGCTGGGTCGCGCTGGCCGTGCCCACCGGCGCCACCGACCTGCACATCGAGGTGCGCGGCAACCTGGGCGTGGTCCGCATCCGTGTCGACGGCCGCGTCGAGCCGCTGCCCGACGGCCAGCGCGGGCGCTACAGCCGCAAGGAGATCGTCGACGCCATCGCAGCCGGTTACAACAGCACCCGCAAGGGCAACAACGTCTCGCAATATGCGGCCGACCAGTTCGTCGACTGCATGATCGACCTCGACCTCCCCGGGACGGCGGGCCAGCTGCGCTACCAGAACGTCAAGGGCCGGCTCGGCCCGAAGACGGTGGTGCGCATCCTGCGGACCGGCGACGACAACCGGATCCGCTTCGACGCCGCAGGCTATGCGCCGAGTCACCAACGCCTGCTGCGGCTGGCCGGACGCGCTGGCAAGGGCATCGTGCTGTTGTCGGGCGTCACGAGCTCGGGCAAGTCCACCAGCCTGAAGAACTTCATCGAGACCCTGCCCGGGCTCGAGCACAAGGCGATCTACACGGTCGAGGATCCGATCGAGTACGAGATCGCGGGCGCCCACCAGATCGAGGTGCTGCGCGACATCGCCAACGACGACGAGACGCGCCGTCGCTACGCTGAAGTCATGCGCGCGTTGATGCGCTCCGACCCCGACGGCGTGATGCTGGGCGAGATCCGCGACAAGCTCACGGCGCTGTTTGCGCTGCAGATCGCCGAGACGGGCCACCTCGCGATGGGCACGGTGCACGCCCACCTGATCTCCAACATCATCCCGCGCCTGACCAACGACCAGATCGGCGTCAGCCGCCAGGCGCTCACCGGCCCCAACATCCTGAACCTGCTGGTCTACCAGGCGCTGGTTCCCAAGCTGTGCCGCTGCTGCGCGCTGCCGACGTCGGCGGCCCTGCGCACCGACCCCGATGCGCGCGAGATCGAGGAGGTGCTGCGCCGCCGCTTCGGATTGGCCACCGCGGGCCTGAAGTGGACGCGACCGGAAGGCTGCGCGGCCTGCCAGGGGCGCGGCACCTTCGGCAAGACGATCGTGGCGGAGATGCTGCAGCCCGACCGCGTCTGGCTGCGTCATGTGCGCAACAACGACGATGACGCCGCGCTGCAGCACTTCCGCTCGGCCAGCAACCGCCGGTTCGACAGTCCGGACATGACCGGCAAGACGGTCTTCGAGCACGCGCTGTACAAGGCATTGCAGGGCGAGATCGACGTGCGCAACTGCGAGGAGTTCGACGGCTTCGAGCGGTTCGAGATCCTGCCGCGGGAGTGCCCGTGAGCCGGCCGCATGCCCTGGTGGCCTGGGTGGCGCTGGCCGACTTCCGGAGGATGCGCGCGGAGTTCTAC
>DATCRO010000540.1:0-3908 GCA_036569025.1 Burkholderiaceae bacterium | reverse complement strand
AACGAATACGTGATCGTCACGCCGTGGCGCGAACCGTCGCCCAGGGTCGCGGGAAACTGGTCCTCCAGCCACGCCGTGTTGACGACGACCTCGCGCACGCCGGCCCGCGCGAGGGCCTCCAGGTGCCATTCGATCAGGCGCTTGCCGCGCACCTCGATCAGCGGCTTGGGCGTGCCATCGGTGAGCGGGCGCATGCGCTCGCCGCGGCCCGCGGCAAGAATGAGTGCCTTCATTGATGCAGTTTAAGAGCTGCGGCCCGGGATTTCCCCGCGATTTCCGGGCGCCCGTCTAAAATCGCCGGTTCCGCCTCCGCCGCATCCTGGCCCCAAAAAGAGTCTTCCATGTCCGAGATCTCGAATGTCGTTCCCGCCGATACCCCCGTCGCCACCCCGATGCCCACGTTGATGGCCAACGCCATCCGCGCGCTGGCGATGGACGCCGTCCAGGCGGCCAACTCCGGACACCCCGGCGCCCCGATGGGCATGGCCGACATCGCCGTCGCCCTGTGGAACCGCCACCTGAAGCACAACCCGGCCAACCCGCACTGGCACAACCGCGACCGCTTCGTGCTGTCCAACGGCCACGGCTCGATGCTGCAGTACGCGCTGCTGCACCTGACCGGCTACGACCTGCCGATCGAGGAACTGAAGAACTTCCGCAAGCTGCACTCGAAGACCGCCGGCCACCCCGAGGTGGACGTCACGCCGGGCGTCGAGACCACCACCGGCCCGCTGGGCCAGGGCATCGCCAACGCCGTGGGCATGGCGCTGGCCGAGAAGCTGCTCGCCGCCGAATTCAACCGTCCCGGCCACGAGATCGTCGACCACCACACCTACGTGTTCCTGGGCGACGGCTGCATGATGGAAGGCATCAGCCACGAGGCCTGCTCGCTGGCCGGCGCGTGGAAGCTGAACAAGCTGGTCGCGATCTACGACGACAACGGGATCTCCATCGACGGCCAGGTGCAGCCCTGGTTCATCGACGACGTCGCCGCGCGCTTCATCGCCTACGGCTGGAACGTCATCGACAAGGTCGACGGCCATGACATCGAGGTCGTGGACGCCGCCATCGAGGAAGCGCTCAAGAGCGCCACCGCGCCGACGCTGATCGTCTGCAAGACCGTCATCGGCAAGGGCTCGCCCAACCGCGCCGGCACGTCCAAGGCGCACGGCGAGGCGCTGGGCGCCGACGAGATCGCGCTGACCCGCAAGGCCCTGGGCTGGGACCACCCGCCGTTCGAGGTGCCGGCCGACATCTACGCGGCCTGGGACGCCAGGAAGTCCGGCGCCGAGTTCGAGGCCGAGTGGAAGACCGAGTTCGCGGCCTACGAGGCCGCGCATCCGGAGCTGGCCAAGGAGTTCGTCCGCCGCATGATGGGCGAGCTGCCGGCCGACTTTGCCGAGATCGCCGCCGAGGCCGTCGGCACCGCGCACGACAAGGCCGAGACCGTGGCCTCGCGCAAGGCCAGCCAGCAGGCGCTCGAGTTCTTCACCGCCAGGCTGCCCGAGATGCTGGGCGGCTCGGCCGACCTGACCGGCTCGAACCTCACGAACACCAAGAGCACGCCGTCGCTGCGCTTCGGCGCCGAAGGCCAGGTCATGACGACCGAAGGCAGGATCGGCCGCCACATCAACTACGGCGTGCGCGAGTTCGGCATGGCCGCCATCATGAACGGCGTGTGCCTGCACGGCGGCTACATCCCCTACGGCGGCACCTTCCTCACGTTCAGCGACTACAGCCGCAACGCGATCCGCATGGCCGCGCTGATGAAGCGCCGCGTCGTGCACGTGTTCACGCACGACTCCATCGGCCTGGGCGAGGACGGCCCGACCCACCAGTCGGTCGAGCACGCCGCCAGCCTGCGCCTGATCCCCAACCTGGACGTCTGGCGCCCGGCCGACACCACCGAGACGGCCGTGGCCTGGACGATGGCGCTCGTGCAGAAGCACCGCCCCAGCGCGCTGCTGCTCTCGCGCCAGAACCTGCCCTATCTGCCCAAGGTCGACGCCGACGTCATCACCCAGGGCGCCTACGTGCTGGCCGAGCCCAGCGAAGTGGGCCTCAACCGCAAGGCGCAGGTCGTGCTGATGGCCACCGGCTCGGAAGTGCACCTCGCGCTGCAGGCGCAGGAGCAGCTGGCCAAGCTCAAGATCGCCGCGCGCGTGGTCTCGGTGCCGTCGACCAGCGTGTTCGACCGCCAGACCGAGTCGTACAAGGTGCAGGTGCTGCCGCGCGGCATCCCGCGCGTGGCCGTCGAGGCCGGCGTCACCGACTTCTGGTGGAAATACCGCGTCGACGCCGTCGTCGGCCTCGACCGTTTCGGCGAGTCGGCCCCGGCGCCGGACCTGTTCAAGTTCTTCGACATCACGGCGGACAACATCGCCGCCGTCGCGCGCAAGGTCGTCGGCAGGTAAGGCCCTGCTGCGGTGCGGGGTCGAAAGTTCCCGCGTCGTAACCTGCAGCAGGCAGACTTGGCGGTCCGCGAGCCCGGATTTCCTTTACTTCGAGACTAGAGAGACATCGACATGACCATCAAGATCGGCATCAACGGCTTCGGCCGCATCGGGCGCATGGTGTTCCGTGCCGCCGTGCAGAACTTCTCCGACATCGAGGTCGTCGGCATCAACGACCTGCTGGAGCCCGAGTACCTGCTGTACATGCTCAAGCACGACTCGGTGCACGGCCGGTTCAAGGGCGAGGCCTCGGTCGACAACGGCACGCTGATCGTCAACGGCAAGCGCATCCGCCTGACGGCCGTCAAGAACCCGGCCGAGCTCAAGTGGGGCGAGGTCGGCGCCGACATCGTCGTCGAGTCCACCGGCCTGTTCCTGACCAAGGAAACCTGCCAGGCGCACCTGGACGCCGGCGCCAAGAAGGTCATCATGTCGGCCCCGTCCAAGGACGACACGCCGATGTTCGTCTACGGCGTCAACGACAAGACGTACGCCGGCCAGGCCATCATCTCCAACGCGTCGTGCACGACGAACTGCCTGGCCCCGGTGGCCAAGGTGCTCAACGACACGTTCGGCATCAAGCGCGGCCTGATGACCACGGTGCACGCCACCACCGCGACGCAAAAGACCGTCGACGGCCCGTCCAACAAGGACTGGCGCGGCGGCCGCGGCATCCTCGAGAACATCATCCCGTCGTCGACGGGCGCGGCCAAGGCCGTGGGCGTCGTGATCCCCGAGCTGAACAAGAAGCTGACGGGCATGTCGTTCCGCGTGCCGACGTCCGACGTCTCGGTGATCGACCTGACCGTCGAGCTGAACAAGGAAGCCAGCTACGACGACATCTGCAACGCCATGAAGGCGGCGGCCGACGGCCCGATGAAGGGCGTGCTGGGCTACACCGACGAGAAGGTGGTCTCCACCGACTTCCGCGGCGAGGCGCGCACCTCGGTGTTCGACGCCGACGCGGGCATCGCGCTGGACAAGACCTTCGTCAAGGTCGTGGCCTGGTACGACAACGAGTGGGGCTACTCGAACAAGGTGCTCGAGATGGCGCGCGTCGTCGGCGGCTAAACTCCCGCCGCAGGAATCGCGCGAACCCTGCGCGAAGCTGAACGAACGGCCCGCTCGCGGGCCGTTTGCCTTTTCAGGGGAGAAGTGGGCCGGGCGTGACGTATGCCGCAACGGAGTCGTTCGTTTGCGAAATACACAGGCGGATTGTCCAGCTGGACGCACTCGCGCAACGAGTTTGCAACCCGGATCCCACTAGACTCGGATCGATAACAAGGCCTCGCGTCGCGGGGCGAAACCAACCATTTGGAGAGAGAGCGATGGCACGCTTGAGTCGACTGCTGAGCGCAGTCAGCCTGGGGATCGTGGTGACGGCGGCCGTGGGAGCGGCGGTCGTCGCCGTCGAGAGCAATCCGGTGCGCAAGGCGCCGAGCCAGCTGGCCGAAC
>DATCRO010000539.1:0-3518 GCA_036569025.1 Burkholderiaceae bacterium | reverse complement strand
CGCCAGCTCGGCGCGCGCCGTCGCATAGCGTTCCTCGCCCACCTTGTCGCGCCGCTTGTCCAGCAGGTAGGCGCTGTAGGCCGCGATGAACTCGGGGTGCGGCTGCACGCAGAAGACGTGGTCGTCGATCGCGTACGCGGCGATCGGGCAGAAGTCGCTGCGCGCGAGCAGGGTGGCGCCGGCGGGCAGCGTCAGCACCTGGTCCTGGTGCGAGGCCAGCAGGTTGACGGTGGCGCCGGTGGCCGCGGGCTTCAGCGGCGTCGGGCCGACCCAGTCGTAGCTCATGCGGCCCATGCCCCAGCCGTTGGGCGCACGGCCCACCTGGGCGCCGAGGCAGTGCGCGATCAACTGGTGGCCGAAGCAGATGCCCAGCAGCTTCTTGCGCTGGTCCAGCAAGCTGGAGACGCGGCGGCGCAGTTCCTGCACCCAGGGCTCGTCGGAGAACGAGTCGGCCTTGCTGCCGGTGAGCAGGACGACATCGTAGTCGTCGAACGAATCGGGGTAGCGGCCCTGCATCGTGTCGAAGCGGTCGAACTGCCAGGGCACGCCGGCGGCGGCGAACATCTTCTCGGTCATGACGCCGTAGCTGACGTAGGTGTCCGCGACGGCGGGGTCGAGGTGGTCGTTGTCGAGGATGCAGACCTTCATGGTCGCTGCGGAGGAAACGGAGCTCATGGACGAGATGGTAAGCCGCCACCGATAGCCCGATCGCCCGCGCGCGGCGCCGCGTCGTGCTAGGGACGCCGGCGACTTGCGGGATGGCCGGCCCGTTCCATGCGCGTAGGCTGGATCGTGACGACTCGGGGAGCTGCCCATGCTGACGCAACCGCTCAAGGCCTTCGTGCTGCTGTTCCTGTGCGGCGCGCTGGTCGAGGACGCGACCATCTTCGCGATCGCCTGGCTGGCGCCGGACGTCTGGTTCCGCTGGTTCCATCACGCGCAGCCGGCCGGGCTCGGGACCGCGTTGTTGCGACGCGCGGCCGGCCAGTGGGCGGCGTTCGCGCTCGTGCAGGCGATCGCGCTCGCGCGATGGAAGGCGCAGCCCGTCTGGTTGATGGTCGTCGCAGGCCTGCGCGCGTCCGACCTGCTGACCGACCTGTCGTACATCGCGGCGGTGCCTTCCTTGACGGCGCTGGGCTGGGCGTTGCTCACGCCGCCGCCGTTCCTGAACGCGGCCTTCATCGCCGCGATGGCGCTCGCGTATCGCCGGTTGGTCGTTCGCCCGGCGCGATGAGAGACGCCCGGCGGACCGGGCGTCGTCGAGAGCGCGTTCAGCGCTGCGTCACTGGAACGTGACCGCGCCGTTGACCACCAGCGTGGTCGGGTACAGCGCCGGCGTCCCCGTCGTCGGCACGCTCAGGTTGGCGCCGGTGGACGTGCCGCCGGCTGCGATCGCGGCGGTGCCGCCGTCGCCCTGGAAGTCGACCTGCGCCACCGGTTGCTGCGCGAGCGCCTGGGCGACCGTCAGTCCGGAACCGCAGTCCGTCTTGAACGAGAACGAGCTCAGCGGCAGCGAGTACGCCGTGGCGGCCTGCGCGGTGGGGGTGAAGATCGAGACCAGCGTGATGTTGCAGGCGCTGTTGCCGGAACCGTACAGCTTGCCCAGCGTCAGCAGCGCGCCGACGTTCCTGGTCGTGCTGGCCCACCACTCGGGGTTCATGCCGAACGTGAAGCGCATGGTCGTCTGGTCGGTCAGCTGCATCCCGGCCGTGTCGGCGGTCTTGCTCAGGCCCGTGGTCAGGCCCGGCGCCTGCAGGTAGATGCCGACGTATTCGCCGGTGGCCGGCGTGAGCGTCTGGTAGTAGTAGTAGAAGCCGGTCTGGTCGGCGCTGGCGGTGGACGTGGTCGTGCCGCCGTTGCCGCATTGCGCGGGCGCGCCGCAGTTCCAGTTGTCGATGTCGCTGCCGCTGTAGCCGCCGTACGCGCCGCCTTCGACCGTGCGGCCGCCGTCGGCGAAGCCCGACGAGAACGTCAGCGCCGTGGGCGTGCTGCCCGACGAGTTCGACCAGTAGATGTTGTCGACCCAGATCGGCGTGGTGCTGCCCGCGGTGTTGCCGGTCACGCCGTAGGTGTCGTTGATCACGAACGGGTTGGTCACGGTCGACAGGTCGAGCTTGGCCTTGGTGGGATCGGTCATGCCGTAGGCCATGGCACCGTGCGGCGTGATGTCGCTGATCGGGATGTGCACGTCGTGCCAGTTGCCGTCGTTGACGTAGCCGTACTGGCCCGAGGCGATCGGGATGTACACGTCGTACAGGCTCGAGCCGGTGGACGTGCCGGTGAGGAAGCCCACTTCGATCTTGCCGGCGTAGGTCGTCCTGATGCTGAAGTTCAGCGTGCCGGCGGCCTGGAAGTTGGTCAGGTTCTCCGAGCCGTTGCGCAGGTTCATCGTCATGCCCCAGCCCCAGTCCAGCGGGGTGGGCGTGATCTTGATGCTCTTGGTCCCTTCGGCGGCGGTCGTCGCGTCCTCCGTCTCGCTGGAGGTCTGGCCGTTCTGCCAGGCGTCCCAGGTGAGCGGCGACGACGGAAAGGCTTCGCCGGCGTTGGCCTGCTCGGCGTACAGCGTGTAGCGGCTGGCCGTCACCGGGCCGGTGGCCACGGGTGGGATGTAGTACAGCGCGTCGGCGTCCGTGTAGGTGCCGGCCTCCCATTCGGCCTGCGGCACCAGGCCCTGGATGACGTAGCGCGCCTTGCGGCCGACGTCGAACAGGCCCCAGCCGTCGTCGCCGCCCTTCCACGGCTCGTCGAAGGCCTCGAAGTAGACGATGTTGAGCGGGGCGCCCGCCGAGGCCTTCCACGTGGCGAGGCGGTCGACGTACATCTTCTGGTTGACCGGATGTGCGCGCTGCGTCTCGCCGCCGGTGGGCGTGGCCTTCCAGCCCGTCTCGCCGATGACGATGGGCATCGCGGTGTAGCCCAGGCCGTCCAGGTGGCTGCGGGCCGCCGTGTAGTCGGACTTGGCCTTGGCGATGGAGGCGTCCATCATGGCCGCGGCGCGCTGGGCGGCGGGCACGCCGGCCTGCTGCCAGTCCCACTGGCCGGGCGCGCTGACGGTGTCGAGCAGCGAGTAGGTGTGTAGCGCGACGAAGTCGACGGCCTTGAGCAGGTCGTCCGGCGCGGCGGCCCACAGCGCCCAGTTGTCGTCGGTGGTCACCGGCTGCTGGATGCCCGCGCGCACGGTGCCGAGGAAGGCCTCGATCTGCGCCGGCGTGAACTTGTTGAACGACCAGCTCACCATGGTCTCGTTGCCGACGCTGACGGCCTCGACGATGTCCGGGTAGTCGTTCGCGAGCTTGATGGCGCGCGCGATCTCGGCCGTGTTGAACGAGTCGTTGCCGGCGATGACGTAGGCGCCCAGGTGCACCTTGATGTCGAGGTTGTTGTCCTTGATCACCTGCAACGTCAGCTTGGCGACGGCGTCCGAGCTGTCGAACAGGCGGATCAGGCCGAAGTTCGCCTGCTTGAGCAACTGCAGGTCCTCGAGCACCTCGTCGGCCGTGATCGTCTCGGTGTCGCGG
>DATCRO010000538.1:0-4827 GCA_036569025.1 Burkholderiaceae bacterium | reverse complement strand
CGCACCAGCACCAGCGACAGGTTGTCGCCGGATCCGCGGGCGCGCTGGCGCGCCTTGCTGATCAGCATCTCGGTGGCCTCGCGCGGGGACAGCGCGTTGATGATGGCGCCGATCTCGCGGGCGGTCAGGTAGTGCCACAGGCCGTCGCTGCAGGCCATCAGCGAGTCGCCGACCTCGAGGTAGTCGATGTGGTTGAGCTCGACCGGCGGATCCTGCTGGGTGCCCAGGCAGCCGGTCAGCAGGTTGGACTGCGGGTGGGTGTTGGCCTTCTCTTCGGTCAGGCGGCCTTCGTCGATCAGGCGCTGCACGTAGGAGTGGTCCTTGGTGCGGCGCACCAGCTCGGCGCCGCGGTAGTGGTAGATGCGCGAGTCGCCGGCGTGCACCGTGAAGGCCTGGCGGCTGGGCATCACGAGGAACGCGGCCAGCGTGCTGTGCGGCTCCTCCTCGGCGGTGATGGCCGTCAGCTTGATCATCAGGTGCGATTCGACGACCAGGCTGGTGAGCATGGCGGTCGGGTCGTCGCGCTGGGGCGCGAAGCGCTCGAACACCTGGCGGGCGGTCATCACGACCTGGTCGGCCGCCGTGCGGCCGCCGCTCTTGCCGCCCATGCCGTCGGCGACCAAGCCGAGCGCGCATCCGGGTATACGCGGATGCACCAGCAGCTCGATCTGATCCTGCTGATAGGCGCGGTCGCCCTTGTGCAGGCCAGTCGAGGCCGAAATGCGGAAGCCTTGCGTGGTCGTGTTCATGACCGTCAATATAAACTGTGATTGCACCCGACACGGGCCTGCCGCCATGAACGAATCCCTGCATTCCCCACAACGTCACCTGATCGAGCTGCGCATGGCCCATGCCGAGCTCGACCAGCTGATCGACGCCTCGGGCGAGCAGGGCAGCGTCGACGAGCTGACGCTCAAGCGCCTGAAGAAGCGCCGCCTCATGCTGCGCGACCAGATCTCGCAGCTCGAGGCCGAACTGTCCCCCCCGGAAAAAGCGTGAACGAAGGTCAAGAGGATGCGGCACCGGCCCTGGTGCAGGCGGTGCTGCGCGCGCTCTCGGCCGACGGCCCGCTGGCCCGCGAGGACGACGCCTACCTGGAACGCGCCGGGCAGCTGAGCATGGCCGGGGCGGTGGCCCAGGCCATCGAGGATCGCGCCACGCTGGTCGTCGAGGCCGGCACGGGCGTGGGCAAGACCTTCGCCTACCTGGTGCCGCTGCTGCTGGCCGGGCGCCGGGCGCTGGTCAGCACCGCCACCAAGAACCTGCAGGACCAACTGTTCTACCGCGACCTGCCGCGGCTGACCGAGGCGCTGGGCGTGCCGCTGTCCACCGCGCTGCTCAAGGGCCGCGCCAGCTACCTGTGCCCGTATCGGATGGAGCGCGCCCGCACCGAGGCCACGTTCGCCGACCGCCTCGCCATCCGCGCGCTGTCGCGCATCGAGACCTGGGCGCAGTCGACCACCAGCGGCGATCTCAGCGAGCTGGAGGGCCTGGACGAGCGCTCCGAGGTCATCCCGCTGGTCACCTCCACGCGCGAGAACTGCCTGGGCAGCGAGTGCCCCAAGTTCGCGGTGTGCCCGGTGATGAAGGCGCGCCGCGAGGCGATGGCGGCCGACGTCGTCGTCGTCAACCACCACCTGTTCTTCGCCGACATGGCGCTGCGCGAGGGCGGCGTCGCGGAGCTGCTGCCGTCGGTGGATGTCGCCGTGTTCGACGAGGCGCACCAGATGGTGGACATCGGCGTGCAGTTCCTCGGCCAGACGCTGGCCACCGGCCAGGCGATCGACCTCGCGCGCGACCTCGTCGGCGCCGGCCTGCAGCAGGCGCGCGGACTCGCGCCGTGGACGGAACTGGCCGCGCGGCTGGAACTGCTCGCGCGCGAGCTGCGCCTCGCGGCCGCGGGCCCGCATGCGCACGCGCGCGGCGGCGGCACGACCAGCACGCGGCGGCCGTGGGAGCAGGTCGAGGCCGACGGCCTGCTGCCGGACGCGCTCGGGGCGCTGGCCTCGCACTGCGCGCTGCTGGTCGAGACTCTGGAGCCGATGCAGGACATCGGTCCCGACTTCACCCGCCTGCGCGGACGCGCCGACGCGTACCGCAGCCTGTGCGTGCGCTTCCAGGGCACGGCGCCGGAAGGCCAGGTGCGCTGGGTCGA
The DNA here is from genome assembly GCA_036569025.1 of Burkholderiaceae bacterium. Lineage (GTDB taxonomy): Bacteria > Pseudomonadota > Gammaproteobacteria > Burkholderiales > Burkholderiaceae_C > Scleromatobacter. The sequence goes on along the minus strand of DATCRO010000538.1, from coordinate 2,672 downwards.
CCTCACGACGCACCAGGCGCGGCTGGTCGAATCGCCGCTGGACATCGGCGGCCCGCTGAGCCTGCAGCGCGAGGCGGTGCCGCGCGCCTGGATCTTCACGTCGGCCACGCTCGGTGACGACGCGGGGCTGACGTGGTTCTCCGAACCCGCCGGCCTGGACGACGCGCGCAAGCTGCGCGTCGACAGCCCGTTCGACTACGCGGCGAACTCCTGCGTCTACGTGCCGCCGCGCTTCGCCGCGCCGGCGGACGCGCATCATGCCGAGAGCGTCGGCCGCGCCGCCGCGCATTGCGCCGCGGCGCTGCGCGGCCGCACCTTCGTCCTCACCACGACGCTGCGCGCCATGCGCTCTGCGGCCGAGGCGCTGCAGGCCGAGCTCGGCAAGCTGGGCGCGTCGCTCGAAGTGCTGGTGCAGGGCACGCTGCCCAAGCGCGCGATGCTGGAGCGCTTCACGCGCGGCGGCTGCGTGCTGGTGGGCTCGCAGAGCTTCTGGGAAGGCATCGACGTGCCGGGCGACGCGTTGCAGTGCGTGCTGATCGACAAGCTGCCGTTCCCGCCGCCCAACGATCCGCTGATCGAGGCGCGCGTCAAGCGCCTGCAGTCGCAGGGCCGCGACGCGTTCAACGACTGCTTCGTCGCGGAGGCGGCGGTGTCGCTCAAGCAGGGCGCGGGGCGGCTGATCCGCACGGTGTCGGACCAGGGGCTGCTCGTGATCTGCGACTCGCGCCTGCGCACCGCGCGCTACGGCCAGCGGCTGATCGACGCGCTGCCGCCGATGCGCCAGCTGGAGGACGGCGGGCAGGCGCTGGAATTCCTGCGGCAGCTTGCATTGACACACGGCGACTGACCGGGTCGAGCTCCGCATTTCGTAGGGCGGGTTAGCCGCAGGCGTAACCCGCCGTTCGCCAGCGTCACGCATGCCGACATGGCGGGTTACGCCTGCGGCTAACCCGCCCTACGTGCGGCGCGGCTCCGGCCGGAAACGACAAGGGCCGCAAGCGCGGCCCTCGACATGTCAGGCGAACCGGCACCGGATCACCAGAACTTCCACCAGGCCTTCGGCTTGGCGGCCTCGTTGAAATCGCTGTTGGGGAAGTTCTTGTCCAGCACGCGCTGCGCGTCGTCGCGCAGCGTCGTCAGGCCCAGCTTGTCGTAGGCCTTGACCATGATGGACAGCGCCTCGGCGGTGGAGGCCGTCTGCGGGAACTCGAGCACCGATTCCTTGGCGCGGTTGGCAGCGGCCACGTAGGCTGCGCGGCGCATGTAGTACGCGGCCACGCGCACTTCGTATTCGGCCAGCATGTTGACGGTGAAGTCCATGCGCAGGCGGGCGTCGGCCGAGTACTTCGAATCGGGGAACTGCTCGGTGAGCTGCTTGAACGACTGGTAGGACTCGCGCGCGGCGGCCTGGTCGCGCTCGGCCAGGTTCTGGCCGCTGAGCGTGCCGAGGAAGCCGAGGTCGTCGTTGAAGTTGATGATGCCGCGCAGGTACAGCGCGTAGTCCAGCGCGGGGCTGGACGGATGCAGCTTGATGAAGCGGTCGATGGTGGCGAGCGCCTGCGTCTTGTCGGCCGTCTTCCAGTACAGGTAGGCGAGCTCGAGCTGCGCCTGCTGGGCGAGAATGGAGCCCGCGGCCTTGCCCTCGATGCGGTCCAACTGCTTGATCGCACGGTCGTAGTTGGCCGACTCGACGTCGTCCATCGCGTCGGCGTAGAGCTTCTCGACCGGCGTCTGGGCGTCCTTCTCGGCCTGGGTGGCGCCGCAGGCCGCCAGGGCGGCGGCGACAGCGATCGGCGCCAGGACAGTGGCGAGGCGGCGGATGGCGATCGAGAAGGTCATTGGCTTGGGCTGCACTGCGGCGACGAAGCCGCGAACATGGAAAGAAACCTCGGAATTATATGAGCAGTGCCCCTACAGACTTCGACGCGGACCAACGGCCGGACGAGGTCGAACCGGATGACGAGTCCTCCGAGATCCGCGCCCACGCCGTCACGCTGGAGCAGCACGGACAGCGGCTGGACAAGCTCCTGACGGCCATCGCGCCCGAGTTTTCGCGCGCCCATCTGCAGCATCTGGTCGCCGACGGCCGCGTCCAGGTCGACGGTAAAGTTTCGTCAACGTCGTCCGCCAAGGTCAAGGCGGGCATGCGCGTGCAGGTCGAACTGGTCAAGCCCGCGCACGAACTCGCGTTCCAGCCGGAGCCGATCCCGCTGGACGTGGTCTACGAGGACGAGCACATCCTGGTCGTCGACAAGCCGGCCGGGCTCGTGGTTCATCCGGCCGCCGGCAACTGGTCGGGCACGCTGCTCAACGGCCTGCTCGCGCGCGACCCCGCGGCCGCGGGGCTGCCGCGCGCGGGCATCGTGCACCGCCTCGACAAGGACACGTCCGGCCTGATGGTGGTGGGCCGCACCTTGCCGGCGGTCACGGGCCTGATGCGCGACATCGCCGCGCGGGTGGTCAGCCGCAAGTACCTCGCGCTGGTGCACGGGCGCCTGAAGCTCGACGAGGACACCATCGAGGCGCCGATCGGCCGCGACCCGAAGACGCGGGTGCGCATGGCGGTGATCCACACCGGCAAGTGGGCGAAGACCGACGTCGACCTCGTGGCCTACGACCAGGGCATCGCCGCCGTGCGCTGCACGCTGCACACCGGCCGCACGCACCAGATC
>DATCRO010000537.1:0-5745 GCA_036569025.1 Burkholderiaceae bacterium | reverse complement strand
TCAAGCTGGTGATGGGCCTGTGCGACCGCGTGACCGTGCTGGACTACGGCAAGCAGATCGCGGAAGGGACGCCCGCCGAGGTGCAGGGCAACGAGAAGGTGATCGAGGCTTACCTCGGCGCCGGCCACAAGCCGCATTGAGAGGGCGAATCCAATGAAGATGAAATCACTCTTTGAACGGGCCGTGCGACGGGCCGCTCCCGAGAAGGCCCGTGTCCCCTCGGGGGATCGGACGATGTACCCGTCGGACGAGGGGCTGTGATGGGCGCTGGACAAGTACTGCTCGAAGTCGAGAACCTGCGCGTCGCCTACGGCGGCATCCAGGCCGTCAAGGGCATCAACTTCAAGGTGGGCGAGGGCGAACTGGTCAGCCTGATCGGGGCCAACGGCGCCGGCAAGACGACCACGCTCAAGGCCGTCACCGGCATCCAGCCGGTCAAGGACGGGGACGTCAGGTTCCTGGGCAAGTCCATCGCGGGCCAGGGCGCGTGGAACCTCGTCAAGCAGGGCCTGGTGATGGTGCCCGAGGGCCGCGGCACCTTCACCCGCATGACCATCACGGAGAACCTGCTGATGGGCGCGCACGTGCGCCACGACAACGAGATCGAGGCCGACATCGACAAGGTGTTCACGACCTTCCCGCGCCTGAAGGAACGCGCCACGCAGCTGGCCGGCACGATGTCGGGCGGCGAGCAGCAGATGCTGGCGATGGGCCGCGCGCTGATGGCGCGCCCCAAGGTGCTGCTGCTGGACGAGCCGTCGATGGGCCTGTCGCCGATCATGGTCGACAAGATCTTCGAGGTGATCGAGTCCATCCACAAGCAGGGCACCACCGTGCTGCTGGTGGAGCAGAACGCCAGCCGCGCGCTGTCGATCGCCAACCGCGGCTACGTGATGGAGTCGGGCGAGATCTCCATGGACGGCCAGGCCGACATGCTGCTGAACGACCCGAAGGTGCGGGCCGCGTACCTCGGCGAGTGACGCCGGCGGCGTCCGCGCCGCCGCACGACCAGGGCGCCCGCGGGCGCCCTTTTTCATGGCGCCCCTTGGCCGCCCCTTTCGGGTGCCAGGTCTTGCCTGGTAACGGGGCGGAATTTCGGGTGCCAGGTCTTGCCTGGCAACGGGGCGGTGCACGGCCGACCAGGGGGATCCGGCGCCTAGATCGGGCGCCATAGATCGGGCGCCAGGTCTTGCGTGGCAACACGCTCAGGGCGGGCCGATTTGCCCGGCAAGACCTGGCACCTCCTTTGTGGCACCTCCTTTGGCACCTCCTTTGCGGCCGGCGGCGTTTTCATGGCGCCCTGGCGACCGTCGCCGAGCATGCGGCCGGGCCGTGACGCCCGTCACGCTTCGCCCCGCCGGATGCCCGGACGTCCCGCGAATCCGGGTTCGCCATCTGTTCAAAACATTAACGCAGCGTTATCTTGGATTTATAAATTATTCCGAGAGGGCGCCTGACATTCCGCGTTGGACGACCGCTTTCGGGCGGAGACAACCGTGAATCTGAACATTTCATTACGGCGTTGGGTCGTCGTGGGGGCGAGTGCACTGATGACCGGCCTCGTGGCCAGCGGCCCGGCGCAGGCCGCGGACGTGGAGGTGCTGCACTGGTGGACGTCCGGCGGCGAGGCCAAGTCGGTCGAGGAGCTCAAGCGGCTGCTGGCCGCCCAGGGCGTCACCTGGCGGGACTTCGCGGTGGCCGGCGGCGGCGGCGACGCCGCGATGACGGCGCTCAAGCAGCGCGTCGACGCCGGCAAGCCGCCGACCGCGGCGCAGATCAAGGGCCCGGCCATCCAGGAATGGGGCCGCAAGGGCGTGCTGGCCAATCTCGACGACGTGGCCGCGGCGGGCAACTGGGACATCAAGCTTCCGCGCACCGTGGCGCAGCAGATGAAGGTCGACGGCCACTGGGCGGCCGTGCCCGTGAACGTGCACCGCGTGAACTGGCTGTGGATCAACAAGGACCTGCTGACGAAGGTCGGCGGCCGCGTGCCGGACACCTGGGACTCGTTCTTCGCGCTGGCCGACCGCTTCAAGGCCGCCAACATCGTGCCCCTGGCGCACGGCGGCCAGCCGTGGCAGGACCTGACCACCTTCGAGATCGTCGGCCTGGGCGTCGGTGGCGCCGACTTCTACCGCCAGGCCTTCGTGGCGATGGATCCCGCGGCCTGGCGCAGCCCGACGATGGGCCGCGTCATCGACACCTTCCGGCGCCTGAAGGCCTATACCGACAAGGACGCGCCGGGCCGCGACTGGAACAAGGCCACCGAGATGGTGATCAAGGGGCGCGCGGGCATGCAGTTCATGGGCGACTGGGCCAAGGGCGAGTTCCTGGCCGCCGGCAAGAAGCCCGAAACCGACTTCGTCTGCACCGCGGCCCCCAACACCTGGACCGCCTACATCTACAACATCGACAGCTTCGCGATGTTCCGCCTCAGCGACCCGCAGGCGGTACAGGGCCAGAAGGCGCTGGCGACCACGATCATGAGCAGCAAGTTCCAGGAGATCTTCAACCTCAACAAGGGCTCGATCCCCGCGGCCGTCGGCTCCGACATGACGCACTTCGACCACTGCGGGCAGGAATCGAGCGCCTACTTCGTGGCGGCGTCGCTGTCCAACACGCTGGTGCCGTCGTTCGCGCACAAGATGGCGCAGGCGGAGAACCACGTCGCGGCGGTGCAGGCCATCGTCGCCAGGATGTGGGACGACGATTCGTACGCGTCGGCCAAGGCGCAGGCGGACCTGGTGGCCGCCGCCTCGGCGCACTGAACCCACGGTTTGGGCAGGCCCCTACAGGCACATCCCGCCCAGGCAGGCCGCCGAGATCACCGCCATCGGCGCCACCAGCGCCGTCATCCCGGCCACCGTCAGGGCGACGACGCGGGCCGAGCGTGCCGCCATGCCGGCATGGCGCAGCGACTGCCCGGAGACCACGCACACGGCGCAGGGGAAGGCCAGGAACAGCGGCACCGCGAGCCAGGCCAGCACGTGGTCGGCCCGCGCGGGGTCCGTGAACAGGCGCGCGAACGCGAAGGCCTTCCAGTTCAGCGCGAAGCAGGCCATGCCCACGACCACCGCCATGACGAAGCCGCGCCGGCGCCACGCGGTCGTCGCCCATTCGGACAACGGCCACAGAGCGGCGACGGCGAAGATCTCGGCGCCGATCAGCAGTGACCAGGCGACCTGATGGGACAGCGTGTCGAAGGGCATCGGCAGCGGCGGGCGTGTCGGTGCGTGCGGGAAGGCCGGGCGGCCTTCAGTCGCCGTGCTTGTCGGCTTCCGACGTGAAGCTGTCGGCGTAGAACTCGTCGTCGGGCAGGCGGCACTGCGCCACGAAGTCGCGTTGGGCCGACTCCACCATGACGGGCACGCCGCAGGCGTAGACCTGGTGGCCCGACAGGTCGGGGAAATCGGCCATCACGGCCTGGTGGACGAAGCCGGTGCGGCCCGTCCAGGCGTCTTCGGGCGCCGCCTCCGACAGCACCGGCACGTACTCCAGCTGCGGCACGAGTTCCTTGGCCGTGGCGAGCCATTCGTCCAGGTACAGGTCGGCCTTGCGGCGCGCGCCCCAGTACAGCCGCACGGGGCGGATGCTGCCCAGGTGGTGCATCTGCTCGATCAGCGCCTTGATCGGCGCGAAGCCGGTGCCCGAGGCGAGCAGCACGATGGGCTTGTCGCTCTCCTCGCGCAGGAAGAAGCTGCCGAACGGGCCCTCCATGCGCAGGATGTCCTTCTCCTTCATCGCGCCGAACACGTGGTCGGTGAACTTGCCGCCGGGCATGTGGCGGATGTGCAGCTCGATGGCGGCCGGCGTGCCCAGGTTGTGCGGCGCGTTGGCCATCGAGTAGCTGCGGCGCGAGCCGTCGCGCAGGATGAACTCGACGTACTGGCCCGCGCGATAGCGGAACGGCTGTGTCGCGGGCAGTTGCACGCGCACGACGGCCACGTCGCCCGACGGCCGCTCCAGGCTCAGCACGCGGCCGGGCATCTTGCTGATCGGGTACTCGCCGGCGCCCACCACCATGCGGGCCTCGACGACGCAGTCGGTCTGCGGCGTGGCGCAGCAGGTGAGGATCAGGCCGGCGGCCTCCTCGGCCTCGGACAGGGCCTTGTGCTGGTGCGCGCCGTGGATCACCCGGCCGTCCTTGAGCTTGCTCTTGCACGAGCCGCAGGCGCCGTCGCGGCAGCCGTAGGGCAGGCCCACACCGGCGCGGATAGCCGCCGACAGGATGGTCTCGTCGCGGGCGACGTCGAAGGCCCGCTCGGCGGGGTGGAGGGTGACGGTGAAGGTCATGTGGAGCAGGCTGGACACGCAAGGGGTGCCGCGCGGCACCGAATGTCGGATTATCCCGCGCCGGGCGGGCCGCTGCCGCAGGGCGGGTTAGCCGCAGGCGTAACCCGCCATGTCGATGCCTGGCGATGCCGACGAATGGCGGGTTACGCTGCGCTAACCCGCCCTACACTGACGCATGTCCCATCCCGCCGAACCCCTGCTGAGCATCCGCTCCTACAGCGGCGAGCAGACCGTGCACGAGCACGGCTACGCGCAGGTGCTGTTCGCCTGGCGCGGCCGCATGGACATCGAGGTCGGCGCGTCGGCCGACTTCTCCGACAACTCCTGCGGCCTGATCATCCCGGCCGGCGTCACGCACGCCTACGCGGCCTCGCCCGACCTGCGCATGGTGGTGATGGACGTGCCGATGCAGCGCGGCCTCGACCGCGCCCGGCGCTTTCCGGTGACGGCCGGCGTGCGCGCGCTGGTGGGCCAGGCCAGCCCCGACGACCTGCTGGCCGCCATCCTCGGCGCCCCGCGCGCGGGCGTGCGGCGCGGCATCGCGCTGGACCGCCTGCAGGCCGAGCTGGCGGCCGCGCTGCACGAGCCGTGGACCACCGCCCGCATGGCCGGGCGCTGCCTGCTGAGCCCGCAGCGCTTCCACGCGCGGCTGCTGGAGCTGACCGGCCGGTCGCCGCAGGCCTGGCTGCGCGGGCTGCGGCTGGACGAGGCGCAGCGGCTGCTGCGGCGCGGCCTCACGCTCGAGGCCGTGGCCGCCCGCGTCGGCTATGCGACGGCCAGCGCGCTGGCGCACGCGCTGCGGCGCGATCGCCAAGTCGGTGCCCGGTCCCTTCGCGACGACGACTGAAAAGTCGAGAGTCTCTCGACAAACCGGGCCGGCGCGCGCGCCACCATGGACGCATGAAGACCGCTTCCTGGCCGGGCATCGTCCTGGCGCTATCCGCCGCCGTGCTGTGGGGCACGACCGGCACCTCCCAGCATTTCGCCGGCGCACACCTGTCGTCGACCTGGATCGGCGCACTGCGGCTGGTCATCGCCGCGGCGTTCTTCGCGGGGCTGGTGGCGCTGACCGAACGCGGCGCGGCGGCGCGACCGCGACCGGCCGGCCTGTGGCAGCGCCAGTTGCTCGCGGGCGCGTCCATCGCGGCGTACAACCTCGCGTTCTTCGCCGGCGTGCGGCTGGCGGGCGTGGCCGTGGGCACCACGGTGGCCATCGGCAGCGGGCCGCTGTTCGCCGGCGCGCTGCAGGCGCTGGTCACGCGGCGCGCGCCGGTGCCGCTGTGGTGGCTCGGCACGGCGCTGGCCATCGCGGGCGGCGCGGCCATCGCGCTGGGCGGCGGAGGCGCCGCAAGCGCCAGCCTGGGCGGGTTGCTGCTCTGCCTATCGGCGGGCCTGTCGTACGCGGTCTACACGCTGACGGCCAAGTCGCTGTCGGGCCATGCGTCCCCGGCG
>DATCRO010000536.1:0-3257 GCA_036569025.1 Burkholderiaceae bacterium | reverse complement strand
CTCGACGCGGCGCAGGAACTCGTAGGCCGCGGCCAGCGCGTCGGCCGTCTCCTGCGGCATGAGGTTGGCGCGCGCCAGGCGCTGCAGCGCGTCGAGCGTGGGCCGCGTGCGCAGCTCCGGAAACTGGCCGCCGCGGACCACCTGCAGCAACTGCACCGTGAACTCGATCTCGCGGATGCCGCCGCGCGAGAGCTTCACGTCGTTGGCACGCTCGGGGCGCCCGGCGCTGCGGCGTGCCGACTGCTCGCGGATCTGCCGGTGCAGCACGCGCAGAGAATCGAACACGCTGTAGTCGAGGTAGCGTCGGAACACGAAGGGCAGCACCGCGCCGCGCAGGCCCTGGGCCTGGCCTGCGAGCACGACGTCGCGCGGCGCGACCACGCGGCTCTTCATCCAGGCGAAGCGCTCCCACTCGCGGCCCTGCACCTGGAAATACTCTTCCAGCGCATCGAGCGAGACCACGCTCGGGCCCGAGTTGCCGTTGGGCCGCAGCGCCAGGTCGACGCGGAACACGAAGCCGTGCTCGGTGGTGTCGCCCACCAGCGCGTAGATGCGCTTCACGGCGCGCGCGAAGTATTCCTGGTTGGACAGGCGGCCGCGCCCGTCGGCGTCGCCCTGGGTCTCGCCGTCGACGTCGTAGAGGTAGATCAGGTCGATGTCGCTCGACACGTTGAGCTCGCGCGCGCCGAGCTTGCCCATGCCCACGATCCACAGCTGCGCGCGCTGGCCTTCGGGGCCCAGCGGGGCGCCGTGGGCCGCGTCGAGTTCGCGGCAGGCCTCCTGGCACGCGATGTCGAGCGCCAGCTCGGCCAGCTCGGTGACGGCGGTGGTCACCACGGCCAGCGGGGCCTGCTCGTCGCAATCAAGAGTTACAAGCCGCTCCATCACGAGCTGCCGCACAATGCGCAGAGCGTCGCCGACGCCGTCCCCGCGCTGGCGCAGTGCCTCGTAGGCCACCGCCATCGATTCGCGCCGCGGCGCGCCCGGGGGAAGCAATGCAAGCTCGGCGGCATACCTGCGGCGCAGGCGCTGCACGAACCTCGAATACGAAGAGAAGGCGCCCTGCGGCGCCGGAGAACTGGGAGAAATGGTGTCTGGCAACTGGTTCACACCGATGCTGGTTTCCGCGGAACCCGTCTGAAAGCTGGCGGTCATAATTCCGGACACAGCGCGATCCTCAATGAACGACACGGCGTCTTCCCCTTCACGTCTGCTCAAAATCACCGCTGTGACGGCGCGCTGGCTGCTCGGTCTCTTGATCGCTGCATGGCTTCTGCTGGCGCTGTCAGTCGTTGTCCTACACGCGTGGATTGTGCCGCGAATCGGCGATTTCCGTGACGCGCTCGAGGCGCAGGCTAGCAAGGCCATCGGCGTGCCGGTGCGCATCGGATCGATCACCGCCCGCTCCGAAGGGCTTTTCCCGGCCTTCGAATTGCGCGACGTGGTGCTGCAGGACGTGGACAAGCGGGAGGCCCTTCGCCTCGCACGCGTGGTGGCCAGCGTGTCGCCGCGCTCGCTGTGGCGGCTCAATTTCGAACAGCTCTACATCGAGCGCCCGCAGCTCGACGTGCGCCGCGACCGTCAGGGAAAACTCCATGTGGCTGGTTTGCACATGGACACCGACACGACCGGAGAAACCCGCGGTGCCGACTGGTTTTTCGCGCAGCGCGAGCTGGTCATCGAAGGCGGCACCGTGCGCTGGACCGACGAGCAGCGCCAGGCAGAGCCCCTGCTGCTGACCGACGTGCGCTTCGTCGCGCGCAACAGCGCCCGGCGTCACGGCCTGCGCCTGGACGCCACGCCGCCGGCCGGCTGGGGCGAGCGCTTCACGCTGCGCGGCCAGTTCCGCCAGCCGCTGCTGTCGATCCGCACCGGCCACTGGCAGACCTGGGACGGCCAGCTGTACGCCGACCTGCCCTACATCGACGTCACCCGGCTCGGCCAGTACATCTCGCTCGATGCGCGCATCCGCGAGGGCAACGGTGCGCTGCGTCTGTGGGCCGACGTGGACGACGGCCAGGTCGTCGGAGGCGCGGTCGACCTGGGGCTCGACAAGGTCGACGTCTCGCTCGACAAGGGCCTGCAGCCGCTGGTTCTGCGCGCGGTCACCGGCCGCCTTTCCGGCCAGCTCACCGAGGAGACGCTGGAGTTCTCCACCACCGCCTTGCAGTTCGATACCGCCGACGGCATGCGCTGGCCCGGCGGCAACCTGTGGCTGCAGCACACGCCCGCCAGGGGCCGCACGCCCGAGCACGGCGCGCTGCGCGCCGACCGGCTCGACCTGGCCGCGCTCGCCCTCATCGCCGACCGGCTGCCGCTGGGCGACGCCACCCACCGCCTGCTCGACAGCTACGGGCCGCGCGGCCTGGTCGAGCACGTCGACCTGAACTGGCAGGGCTCGCTGGGCGCACCCACCCGCTACCAGGCCAAGGGCCGGGTCAGCGGGCTGCGCATCGCCTCGCAGCCGGCGCCGACCGACGCCGCGGCGGGGCCTTCGCAGCAGACCCCGGCGGCTCCGGTCGCGATACCCACCGCGGCGACCACGACCGTCTCCACCACGGCTGCCACCGCTGCAGCCGCTGCCAACGCCGCAGCCCCGCACCAGACCCACGACGCCGGCACCCCCGGGCTGAGCGGCGCCACCATCGACTTCGACGCCACCCACACCGGCGGCACCGCCACGCTCGCCATCGCGCAAGGCACGCTCGAATTCCCCGGCGTGTTCGAGGAGCCCGTCATTCCCGTCGACCGGCTCTCCACGCAGCTGCAATGGAAGCTCGACAGCGGCAATGGCAGCGCGCAGCTGCAGGTGTCGAAGCTCAGCTTCGCCAACACCGACGCGGAAGGCGAGGCCCAGGCCAGCTGGCGCACCAGCGATCCGGCCGTCTCGGGCGGCAAGTCGCGCTTTCCGGGCGTGCTCGACCTGCAGGGCAAGCTCACCCGCGCCGACGGCACGCGCGTGTTCCGCTACCTGCCGACGGGCATCCCCCAGCACACGCGCGACTACGTGCGCGAGGCCGTCACCAAGGGCGTCGCGAGCAGCGTCGACTTCCGCGTGCGCGGCGACCTGCACGACATGCCGTTCAAGGACCCGAAGCAGGGCGACTTCCGCATCGTCGCCAAGGTGTCGGACGTCAACTACGCCTACGCGCCGCCTTCGATCACCAACGCAACGCCTTCGCGCAACGGCACCCCGGCGCGCGTCTGGCCGGCGCTCACCGGCCTGTCGGGCGAGCTGGTGTTCGAGCGCGACAGCA
>DATCRO010000535.1:0-8906 GCA_036569025.1 Burkholderiaceae bacterium | reverse complement strand
CTGCCGTTCCAGGCCGGGCTGGAGACGCGCGGCCCGCGCATCCTGCTGACGACCGTGCCCGGCGAGGCGCACGGGCTGGGCCTGTTGATGGCCGAGTCGCTGATGACGCTGGAGGCCTGCCGCTGCCTCGCGCTGGGGCCGCAGACGCCCCTGGCCGACATCGTGTCGGCCGCCCGCGCGCACCGGATCGACGTGGTGGCGCTGAGCTTCTCGGAGAGCCTGCCGCCCGCGCAGGCCCTGCCCGCGCTGACCGAGCTGCGCGCGCGCCTGCCGGCCGACGTGGCGATCTGGGCCGGCGGCGGCCTGCCCGCCCTGCGAGGCCTGCGGGTTGCCGGAATCCGGGTGATCAGCCGGCTCGCGGAGATCGGCGGGGCGGTGGCCGACTGGCGGCGGGATCGCAGCCCGGCCGCCGATTGACCGCATCTTTCTCGGGGGCGCGCCCCTGCATTCCCGAGACTCCTTCGGCATCGTCGGGCTTTTGTCGCACTATCCGGGCCCACTGCCGACTAAAATCGGTCCAGGAGACCCACGCCAGCATGCTGTACCCCGAACTGTTCAAGCAACTCGAAGCCGTCCGTTGGGACATGGACAAGGACATCCCCTGGGAGTCCTTCGACGCGTCCAAGCTGACCGACGAGCAGGCCACCACCATCAAGATGAACGCCATCACGGAGTGGTCGGCGCTGCCCGCCACCGAGATGTTCCTGCGCGACAACCGCGACGACAGCGACTTCTGCGCCTTCATGAGCGTCTGGTTCTTCGAGGAGCAGAAGCACTCGCTGGTGCTGATGGAGTACCTGCGCCGCTTCCGCCCCGAGCTCGTGCCCACCGAAGATGAGCTGCACGCGGTGCGCTTCGAATTCGACCCGGCGCCCGCGCTCGAGACGCTGATGCTGCACTTCTGCGGCGAGATCCGCCTGAACCACTGGTACCGCCGCGCGGCGCAGTGGCACACCGAGCCTGTCATCAAGCACATCTACGAGACGCTCGCCCGCGACGAGGCCCGCCACGGCGGCGCCTACCTGCGCTACATGAAGAAGGCGCTCGCGCGCTTCGGCAACGAGGCCAAGGCCGCGTTCACGAAGGTCGGCGTGCTGATGGCCAGCGCGCGCCGCACCGCCCAGGCGCTGCACCCGACCAACCTGCACGTCAACGCCAACCTGTTCCCGCGCGACACCATCCAGAGCCGCGTGCCCGATCCCAACTGGCTGGAAGGCTGGCTGGACAAGCAGATCCAGTTCGACGCGGTGTGGGAGAACAAGGTCGTCGAGCGCATCCTCCACAACATGAGCCTGCTGCTGGAGCGCAGCTTCGTGTCGGTGCAGGAACTCAATCGCTACCGCAAGGAAGTGACCGCGCTGGTCGCGGCGCGCGTCGCGCCCCCGGCTTCGCCGGATCCCCAGGCGGCCTGACGCTCCCGCGCGGCTTGCACTGTCGACGCCCGGCTCCGCCGGGCGTTTTTGCTTGCCGCGGCCGCGAGACGAGATTCACGTGAAGCGCCAAAACGGTCACCCTGCGACTGCGCGCAGGATGACACGTGGGTGGGCGCGCCGCGGCGACGCCGGCCTGGTGCGAAGCGCCGACGTCGCCGCCTTGGCAAGCGGGGGTTTGTCCCGGGGCATCCAAGGCACGGCCATCGGGGAATGGCCCGCCCCCGGAACCTATAATCGCGCGGCTTTTACCTGACGGCCGAGTATGCGCGAAACAGGTCCGCGTCCTCGGTGCATGAACTTCCCGCAGCCCGTGCCTTGAGGAATCCATGAGCGAAGAGCAGCACTACGAAGAAGCAGAACACGAGTCCGGCATCAAGACGCCGCGGCAGCTGATCACCCTGGTGGCCGCCGCCTTCATCGTTCCCGTGCTGGTGATCATCATGCTCACGCAGTTCGTGACGCTCGAGAACAAGAAATCCCCCGGCTCGGACGCGTTCTCCGCTTCCGCCGTCGCCGCGCGCATCGCGCCGGTGGCCAGCGACGCGGTGTTCGACGCCAGCGCCCCGGTCGTCTACAAGACCGGCCAGCAGGTCTTCGAAGCCCAGTGCACCACCTGCCACACCGCAGGCCTGCTCGGCGCGCCGAAGTTCGGCGACGCGGCTGCCTGGGGCCCGCGCGTGGCCAAGGGCTACGACGCCCTGCTGCAGTCCGCGTTGCACGGCAAGGGCAACATGCCGGCGCAGGGCGGCGGGGACTTCAGCGACTTCGAAGTCGGCCGCGCCGTCGTCTACATGGCCAACCACGGCGGCGGCAAGCTCGCCGAGCCGGCGGCTCCGGCGGCGCCCGCGGCCTCGGGCGCGGCGTCCGCTGCCGCGCCGGCCGCTTCCGCAGCCGCATCGGCCGCTTCCAGGTAAGCCGCCCGCAGCAAGACCAAAGCCGCCCGCAAGCGGCTTTTTTTCATGGGCGGCGGCAATGTTCAGGTCGCCGCGTGCGCGTCCGCCACCTCGCGCGGCGGATGGCCGTCCCACCGGGCCGCCGGGCTCAGGCAGAAACCGAAGCGCGCGGGCATGGCGGCGAACTCCAGCGTCTGCGGCGACCACAGGCCGGCCTCGATCGCATCGGCGGCGGCCTCCATGTCCTGGGTGTGCACGAGACCGAAGCCGGCGTCGGTGGCCAGGAACAGCCTCCCGCGCTCGTCGACCCAGGCCGATTCCACCGCCACGCCGTCGCCGCCCGCGTGCGAGCGCACCTCGGGCGCGGCGCCGGTCCGTGCGGCGAGGCGCCACACGTGCGGCGCCGCCTCGAGCTCGACGTACACGCGCTGCGGCCCGTTCTGGAAGTACCACGCGCCGTCGGCCGTGCCTTCGTAGTTGCGCTCGATGAACTCGCGCAGCTGGCGGTGCTCGATCCGGCTGCCCTTCGAGTGCGGGAACGGCCCGGCACGCTGCGTGCGGTCGTCGCGCATGTACCAGTCGCCGCGCGCGTCCAGCGCGAGCCAGCCCGTGCAGGACGGCACGTTGGGCCATTTCTTCAGTGCGGCGCGCACCATGTCGTCCATGCCGGCTCTCCTGTCGTTCGAGGGGCGCGCGCCCGCGTCAGCGATGGTGGCTCTTGAGCCAGCCGAAGACGGAGGTCGGCATGGACATCGCGTTGCCCGGCGGCAACCGGCCCGACGCGAAGCCGACGTGGCCGCCGTGCCGCGGCTGCCACAGCGTGACGTGCGACCCGACCTCCGACTGCTTGGGCAGCGAGCTGCCCGGGACGAACGGATCGTTCAAGGCGTTGAGCACCAGCGCCGGGATGCGGATGTCGCTCAGGCGCGGCTTGGCCGAGGCACGCTTCCAGTAGTCGTCGGTGTCGCGAAAGCCGTGCAGCGGCGCCGTGAACACGTTGTCGAACTCGTAGAGGTCGCGCGCGGCGCGCAGGCGGCGCTCGTCGAACAGGCCCGGGTGCTGGCGCAGCTTGGCCAGCGCCTTGGGCTTCATCGTGCTCAGGAACATGCGCGTGTACGTGAAGCGCCCGAAGCCGCGGCCGATGGCGCGCCCGCCCGCGGCCATGTCGATCGGCGAGCACACGGCCGCCACGGCGGCCGCGGTCCGGCTGGCGCTGGCGCCCGACTCCTCGGCCCAGCGCAGCAGCATGTTGCCGCCCAGCGAGATGCCCACGGCCAGCACCGGGCCGCCGCGGCGCTCGCTCATGCGCTTGAGGATCCAGTCGACCTCCTCGTAGTCGCCCGAGTGGTAGGCGCGCGGCGCGAGGTTGAGTTCGCCGGAGCAGCCGCGGAAATGCGGGACGGCGTACGACCAGCCCTGGTCGCGCGCGAGGCATGCGAAGGCCTTGGCGTAGCCGCTCTGCGACGAGCCCTCCAGGCCGTGGAACAGCACGAGCGTGGGGCGCGCCGTGGCATTGGCGTCGCTGCCGGGCGCGTCGACGAGGAAGTCGACGTCGATGAAGTCCTGGTCCGGCGTCGTCCAGCGCTCGCGCCGGAAGCGGGGCGCCTCGCCGATCGTCGCGCGGGCGAACAGCGAGGGCAGGATGGTCTGCAGGTGCCCGCCGGGCAGCCACCAGGGCGCGCGGTGCGAGAACGTGGTGACGGGGGACATGACGGCGGCCATGGCGGAGGTCTGGGGAGTAGTATGCGCTGGCCGGCAAGCAATCGACATGCCCAGGTTGCTCCCAGGCAACGCTCGCTCAATGCAGGATGGAAGGCGTCGCCTCGCCGACTTCGGGCAGCTCGTCGGGCGCACCCGGGCTCGCGTGGTGCGCCACCATGCGCCAGCCCTGGCCCGTCTTCACGTAGACGTTGGTCGCGACGATCCAGCCCGTGCGCGGGCCGTCGGCGGTGACGACGTCGATGCGCTCGAGCACGCTATGCACGGCGCAGCCCATCGCCTGGACGGCCTTCACATGCTCGGGATGGACCGCGAGCTGGCCGCTGGCGAAGATGGACTCGAACGCGGCGCGCACGGCCTGCGGCCCGACCACGCGGGCGCCGCCGGGATGCACGCACACGACGTCCTCGTCGTCGGCCCAGACGGCCATCACGCGGTCGACGTCGCCGTCGCGCAGCGCATCGTAGAACTGCGCCTCGGCGTCCTCGGGCGAGGCGTGCAGCACGGCCGCGCGGGCCTTCAGGTTGGGCATCTGGCGTCCGGTGGCTCAGTTGAAGACGACGGTCTTGCGGCCGTTGCGCAGCACGCGGTGCTCGACGTGCCAGCGCACCGCGCGCGCGAGGACGACGCACTCGACGTCGCGTCCGATGGCGGTCATGTCCTCGGGTGTGAGCGTGTGGTCGACGCGCTCGACGTCCTGTTCGATGATCGGGCCCTCGTCGAGGTCGGCCGTGACGTAGTGGGCCGTCGCGCCGATCAGCTTCACGCCGCGGTCGTGCGCCTGCCAGTACGGCTTGGCGCCCTTGAAGCTGGGCAGGAAGCTGTGGTGGATGTTGATGGCGCGGTTCTCGAGCACGCCGCACAGCTCGGGCGACAGGATCTGCATGTAGCGCGCGAGCACGACGAGGTCGACCGCTTGCTTGTCGACGATGGCCTGCACCGCCTGCTCCTGCTCGCGCTTGGCCGCCGGCGTGGCGCCCGGGGCGAGCGGCAGGTGGTGGAACGGCAGGCCGTAGCTGGCGGCCAGGTCCGCGAAGGTCGTGTGGTTGGACACGATGGCCGGGATGTCGATGTCGAGCTGGCCGCTCTTCCAGCGGAACAGCAGGTCGTTCAGGCAGTGGCCGTGCTGGCTCACCATCAGCATCACGCGCGGGCGGCGCGCCAGCGAGTGCAGCTGCGAGTCCATCTCGAACTGCTGCGTCACGTGGGACAGCATGCGGTCCAGGGTGCCGACGTCGGCCAGCTGCGGCGGCGCCTCGAAGTGCACGCGCATGAAGAAGCGGCCCGTCGCGCCGTCGCCGGCGAGGTCGCCGAACTGCTGCGAGTCGATGATGTTGCAACCGGCCTGGAACAGCAGGCCCGACACCGCGTGCACGATGCCCTTGGTGTCCCGGCACGACAGCCGGAGGATGAATTCGCGCTCGCGGGAAGGTGAAGCCTGCATGCCCGCATTGTAAGGAGGCCCCGTTGCTGTCGGGCACGCGAGTTGCCAAACCGCCCTTCGCCGAAACCCCGATTTCCCTCCAACCCACGCCGACGACGATGCCCGCCCTCCGCCCGCACCTGGCCCGCGCCGTCGGCTCCGCCTCGCTCGCGGTGCTGGCCGCGTGCAGCACGCTGCCCACGATCGCGCCGGACTCCGCGCAGGCCGCGGGCGTCGAGAACGTGCGCATCGACGGCCCGCACGGGCCGCTGTCCGACGACGCGCGCAAGCGCGTGCTGGCGCGCCTGCAGGCCGCGGGCGAGGATACCGACATCTTCGAGCGCCACCTCGCGTTCGAGCAGGAGATCACCGGCGCGCCGCTGTCGTCCGGCAACAAGGTGACGCTGCTGCAGGACGGCCCGTCCACCTACCAGGCGCTGTATGCCGCGATGGCAGGCGCGAGGAACTCCATCGACATGGAGAGCTACATCATCGAGGACGACGAGGTCGGCCGCCGCTTCGCGCAGGAGCTCAAGGCGGCGCGGGCGCGCGGCGTCGTCGTCAACCTGATCTACGACAGCGTCGGCTGCCTGCACACGCCCAAGGCGTACTTCGACGACCTGGCCGCGGCGGGCGTGAACATCCTGCAGTTCAACCCGATCGACCCGCTCAAGGCCAAGGCCGGCTGGGCGGTGAACCAGCGCGACCATCGCAAGCTGACCATCATCGACGGCCGCACCGCCTTCGTCGGCGGCATCAACATCAGCAGCGTGTATTCGGGCGGCTCGTTCAGCCAGAAGTCCAAGGAGCAGCCGGGCCACGGCCAGAAGGTGCCGTGGCGCGACACCGACCTGCAGATCGACGGCCCGGTCGTCGGCGACTTCCAGCACCTGTTCATGGACACCTGGTCGCGCCAGAAGGGCAAGCCCGTGGCGCCGGCCGACTACTACCCGCAGGTCGGGCGCCAGGGCGACGCCGTCGTGCGCGCGATCGGCGGCACGCCGGCAGAGCCGTACAGCCAGATCTACGCGACGCTCGTCTCGGCGATCCGCAGCGCGTCGACGTCGATCCTGCTGGCCAACGCGTACTTCGACCCCGATCCCCAGTTGCTGGGCGCGCTCGAGGACGCGGCGCGCCGCGGCGTCGACGTGCAGTTGCTCCTGCCCAGCGTCAGCGACACCTGGGTCGTGACCGCCGCGGGCCGGCGCCACTACGGCGAGCTGCTGGAGTCGGGCGTGAAGATCCACGAGCGCCAGGGCGCGCTGCTGCATTCCAAGACGACGCTCATCGACGGCGTGTGGGCCGCCGTCGGCTCGACCAACCTCGACCGCCGCAGCTTTCTTCACAACGACGAGATCGACGCCATCGTGCTGAGCCCGGCCTTCGGCGACCGGATGCGCGCGGCGTTCCAGGAGGACCTCAAGCAGTCGACGCCGCTGACGCTGGAGCAGTGGGAGCATCGCGGTCTCTGGGCGCGGCTGCAGGAAATGTCCGTGGGGATGTGGGAATATTGGCTATGACCTTCGACCACCATCGCACTGCCGCGCACCGTCGCCCGGCGAACCACTTGCTCAAGCCGACGCTCGCGCTGTGCGCCGCGCTCGCACTGGCGGGCGCCGCCCGCGCGCAGGACGCGGCCGCGCTGCACGCCAAGTTCGATTCGCTGCAGGACCGCCTCGCGCACAACGCCTACGGCCGGCCGCTGGTGCTGCAGTCCACGCAGACGGGCGACCACCTCGAGGGCGAGGTCTACGCACGCGTCGACCAGCCCTACGCGGCGGTGCAGAAGGGCCTGCGCGGCACGGACAACTGGTGCGGCATCCTGATCCTGCACCTGAACGTGAAGATGTGCCGCGCGCAGCCGGCCGGCCTGGACATGGCGCTGGGCCGCAAGTACGACCAGCCGGTCGACGACGCCTACAAGCTGCACTTCGACTACAAGTCCGTGGCCGACGGGCCCGACTACCTGCGCGCCGAGCTGACGTCGGCCGACGGCCCGCTGGGCACCAAGGACTACCGCATCGCCGTCGAGGCGGCGCCGCTGGACGCGGCCCACACCATGCTGCACATGAGCTACGCCTACGGCTTCGGCTTCACCGCGCGGGTGGCGATGAACACCTATCTGTCGACGGTGGGGGCGCAGAAGGTCGGCTTCAGCGTCACCGGCAAGGACGGCGACGGCAACCCGGAATACGTGGGCGGCGTGCGCGGGCTCGTCGAGCGCAACACGATGCGCTACTACCTGGCGATCGACGACTACGTCGCCGCGCCGGCGCCCGCGCAGCTCGAGCAGCGCCTGGCCACCTGGTTCGACGCCACCGACCGCTATCCGCGGCAGCTGCACGAGATGGAGAAGGCCGACTACCTCGCGATGAAGCGGATCGAGGCCAAGCGCTGACGATCGCGCGCGGGCGTCACGCGCCCGTCCGGCGGACGGGCGTCGCCTCGTGGCCTTCACTGGACGATCCGGGTCCGGCCGGTGGCCGCGTCGAACACGCCGAACGACGCCTTCCTGCCTTGCGTCCACGCGCGGCGTTGCTCGAACATCCCCACGTTGCCATCGGTGAGGAACGGCGACGGCGCCGCCTTCACCCAGGGCACCAGGTGCTGCGCCAGCGCCTTGTCCGCGCGCTTGCAGGCGATCAGCAAGCAGCGCTGCGCGTTGATCTCGTCCGGGTAGCGCTGGAGGACGTCGTCCATCGAGGCTCGGACCGCCTCCCAGTCGATGCCCGGGTGGTTCAGCAGTCCGCTGCAGTTGCAGTCCAGGCCGATCTCCAGCACCTCCACCATCATGCCGCGGCCCTCGCCCGGCGACACCGTGCGGTGCCCGAGCTCGGCCAGCGCGATCACGTCCTCGAGCCGGCCGCCCCACTTGGGCTCGAGGTAGTTCTCGCGGGACTGCCAGGCCTGCACGTGGTCCGGCTGGCGCTCGATGGCTTCGATGGTGGGCAGTTCGGCGTGGCAGGCGGCCGCGGCGAACCACGACGCGATGAGGATCAGCAGGAGGCGCACGGAAGTCCCTGGGGTGTCGAGGCGGCGAAGGGCACACGTTCCCGGGCTCGCGCCACAATCGGCGCATGAATCGACGAATCACCGCATCGACATGACCATCGCCCCGTACCTGCGCGAGATCGGCCGCGGCAAGGACGGCGCGCGGTCGCTCAGCCGCGAGCAGGCCGCCGACCTGATGGGGCGGCTGCTGGACGGAAAGGTGAGCGACGTCGAGACCGGCGCGTTCGCGATCGCCATGCGCATCAAGGGTGAGACGCCCGAGGAGCTGGCCGGCTTCATGGACGCCGTCGTGCCGCGCATGCTCGCGCTGCCGCCGCCCGGCCCCGCGGGCGGCGTCGTGCTGCCCTCGTACAACGGCGCGCGCAAGCTGCCCAACCTCGTGCCGCTGCTGGCGCTGCAGCTCGCGCGCGCCGGGCTCTCGGTGCT
>DATCRO010000534.1:0-4627 GCA_036569025.1 Burkholderiaceae bacterium | reverse complement strand
CGCGCGCAATGGGAGATGCTGGACCTGGCGGCGTTGACGCGCGACATCGCCGGCCTTTTCCGCAGCACCGCGGAGCGGCTCGGGCTGCGATTGACCGTCGACTGCCCGCCCTTGCTGTCCCCGGTGCCGGCCGACCGGCAGATGTGGGAACAGATCGTCTCCAACCTGCTGGCCAATGCGCTGAAGCACACGTTCGAGGGCGGCATCACCGTGCGCCTGTCCGACATCGGCCAGCACGTGGAGCTGAGCGTGACGGACACCGGCGTGGGCATCCCCGAGGACGAGCTGTCCAACATCTTCCTGCGCTTCCACCGCGTGCGCGGCATGCGCTCGCGCACCGACGAGGGGGTGGGCATCGGCCTGGCGATGGTCAACGAGCTGGTGCAGCTGCACCACGGCCGTGTGCGCGCGCGCAGCAGGCCGGGTCAGGGCAGCACGTTCACCGTCTGGCTCAGCCGGCGCCAGCCCCTGCACATCGGCGGCCGCCCGGCGCAGAGCCGGCCCGTGCGCAACGTCGCGCTGCAGCTGGCGGAGGAAGCGGATCGATGGGCGGTGCCGGCGCACGAGCCGACGCCGGCCGCGGTCGTGGAGAGCGTGCTCAGCCCGGCCCGGCCGGAAATGCCGGTGCGCGTGCCGGACGCGCGCGTGCTCGTCGTCGATGACAACGCGGACATGCGCGACTACCTCGCCCGCATGCTGGGCGCATACTGGAACATCGTCGTCGCCCGCGATGGGGAAGAGGCGCTGGCACTGGCCCGCCAGCACCGCCCGGACCTGGTGCTGACCGACGTGATGATGCCGGGGCTCGACGGCTTCGGCCTGCTGCGCCGCCTACGCGAGGACGACGAGCTCAAGGCCACGTCGGTGGTGCTCGTGACGGCCCGCGCGCACGAGCAGGCGGCCATCGACGGCCTGCTGGCCGGGGCCGACGACTACGTGGCCAAGCCGTTCGCCTCGCGCGAACTCGTCGCGCGCATCGGCGCGCAGCTCGAGCTGTCGCGCGTGCGCCGCCACGGGGAACGCCGCGTTCGCGAGCTGCTGGCCCTGATGCCGGTGGCCGTCTACGCGTGCGACCGCGACGGGCGCTTCGAGATCGTCAACCGGCGTGCCATCGAGCTGTGGGGTGCGGAACCGGATCGCGGCGACCGGCGCTGGGCGCTGTGCGGCGGCCCCAGCGTGCGCCTGCCCGACGGCGGCTCGCTCGAACCCGACGCCGCGCCGATGGCCACCGTCCTGAGCACCGGCGAGACGGTCATCGACCGCGAACTGGTCATCGTCCGGGCCGACGGCCGGACATGCGACATCCTCGTCAACATCCGGCCACTGCACGATGCGGATGGCCGCCTCGTCGGCGCGGTGAGCGCCTTCCTGGACGTCAGCGAGCGCAAGCGCGCCGAGCGGGCGCTGCAGACGATGAACGAGGAACTCGAGCGCCGCGTGGCCGAGCGCACGCAGGCACTGGCCGCCAGCGAGGCCGCGCTCGCCGCCGACCTGCGCGACACGATGCTGCTGCACCGCGTCAGCTCGCGGCCCGACGGCGAGAGCGAGATGCAGTCGCTGTACCTGGACATCCTGGACACCGCCATCGCGCTGATGGAGGCCGACGCCGGCACCGTGCAGATCCTCGACGTGGCGACGGGCGATCTCGTGATCCTCGCGCATCGCAACCTGGACCAGATCTATCCGTACTTCCTGCGCGTGCCCGCGGGCTCCGGCACGCCCTGCGGCGTCGCGCTCGGACGCGGCCAGCGCGTCTTCCTCGACTTCGACAACCCGTCCGAGCCGGACCCGCACGATTCCAACGGCATCCACCTGCGCGGCGGCCTGCGCTCGGCGCAGTCGACGCCGCTGGTGACGCGGCGCGGCCGGCCGATCGGCATGTTCTCCACGCATTGGCGCGACCACCATCGCCCCGGCGAGCGCGAGCTGCGCTACCTGGACCTGCTGGCGCGCCAGGCCGCCGACCTCATCGAGCGCCAGCAGACGCTGGAACGGCTGCAGGAGCGCGACGGCGTGCTGACGCGCCTGCAGGCGGGTACTTGAGTCAGGCGCCGGCGATCACCGGTCGCCGGCGCGCACCGATTTCAGCCTTGCCGGCGGCGCATCGCGTCCGCCAGCATCGCCATCGAATCCGTGCCCCAGAACAGCTGCCCGTCATCGAGGCGGAAGCTGGGCACGCCGAACACCCCCGCCGCCGCCGCGTCGGCGGTGCGCGCCTGGAGTTCTTCCTTGACCTCGGCGCCGGCCGGATCGCGCACCGGCGAGATGGCTTCGGTGACCGCCCGCAGCGCGGCCGCGTCGTTCGGGTCGCCGCCGTCGCGCGCCCACACGTGGCGGAACGCGAGTTCGACCGCGCGCCGGTTCGGCTGGCCGCCGGCCGGCGCGCTGGCCACCAGCAGGCGCAGCAACGCGAGCGGGTTGAACGGGTGCGGCGTCGGCGGCCGGAACACGATGCCCTCCTGCTGCGCGAGCCACGCGCACTGGCGGAACAGCCAGGCCTTCTTCGGCGCGACCGCCACCGGCGCGGTGTTGCCCCAGTGCTTGAGCAGGCCCGCGAACAGCAGCGGGCGGTACTCGACGTGGTGCGACACGCCCTCCAGCGCGGACGGCAGGCGCTCGAACGCGAGGTACGCGTAGGGCGAGACGATGTCGAAGTCGAAGATGACGCGCTGCATGGCGACGCTCCTAGATCGGCGGCTCGCGCCCGGGCAGTTGCTGCCAGACCCAGCGCTTGTCCGCGTCGCCCAGCGCGCTCCACGCAGCGATCTCGTCGAGCGTGCGGCGGCAACCGTGGCACATGCCGGTATACGGGTCGATCTTGCAGATGTTGACGCAGGGCGAGGGCACGGGGGTCGCGTCGCCGATCTCGGCCAGGCGCGCGACGAAGAACGCCGAATCCGGCGCGTGCTCGATGCCGTCGCGCGTCATGTGCGCCCCTCCCGCGCCGAATACGTCGCTCCTTCCCCCGGGGGGAACGCGGGCCGGCTTGGGGCGGCCCGGCGCTCGCCCCGCGCGTGGCAGGAATCGCGGACCATCTCGCCCCTCACGCCGGCGCCTGCACGACGTCATGCACCGGCGCGCCGGTGAGCTTCTCGAGCTCGGCCGGCGTCATCGGGAACACGCCGTGCGGATGGCCTGCCGCGGCCCACACGCGGTCGAAGCGGAACAGCTCGCGGTCGATCAGCGTCACGACCCGCGTGGCGTGCGCCAGCGGCGACACGCCGCCGATGGTGAAGCCCGTCTTGGCCTTCACGTACTCGGCGTCGGCGCGGACGATGGGGCCGACGATCTGCGCCACCTTCTTCTCGTCGACGCGCCGGTCGCCCGAGGCGACGACCAGGATCGCGACCTCGTCGGACTTGCGCCGGAACACCACGCTCTTGGCGATCTGGCCGACGGCCACGCCGAGTGCGTCGGCGGCCTCCTGCGACGTGCGGGCCGCGATGTCGAGGTACGTCGGCGCGTGCGGATGACCCAGGCGCAACAGTGCCTGCGACACGCGCTGGAAACCTTCGGGACGATCGGCAGCGTCGCTCATGCGCACACCGCCGCCGGGTCCGCACGCTTGGCCAGCAGCGCCCGCGCCACGCGCGAGCCGTTGGGCTTGCCGATCTGCCTGGAGATGAACGCGCCGGCGTCGACCAGCTTGTCCAGATCGATGCCCGTCTTGATGCCCAGGCCGTGCAGCAGGTAGACGACGTCCTCCGTCGCGACGTTGCCCGTCGCGCCCTTCGCGTACGGGCAGCCGCCGAGGCCGGACACGCTGGTGTCGAACGTGGCGATGCCCATCTGCAGGCATTCGTAGATGTTGGACAGCGCCTGGCCGTAGGTGTCGTGGAAGTGGCCGCTGGTCTCCGCGATCGGGAAGTGTTCCAGCGCGGCTTCCATCGCGGCGCGCACCTTGCGCGGCGTGCCCACGCCGATCGTGTCGGCCACGCCGACGTGGTCGACGCCGATCGCGCGCATCATGCGCGCGACCATGCCCACGCGCGACGGCGCGACCTCGCCCTCGTACGGGCAGCCCACCGCGCAGGAGATCGCGGCGCGCACCTTCACGCCGGCCGCCTTGGCCGCCGCCACCACCGGCGCGAAGCGGTCGATCGACTCGGCGATCGAGCAGTTGATGTTCTTCTGGCTGAACGCCTCGCTGGCCGCGCCGAAGACGACGATCTCGTCCGGCCGCGTCGCCGCCGCGGCCTCCCAGCCCTTCATGTTGGGCGTGAGCACCGAATAGCGCACGCCCGGCTTGCGCGCGATGCCGGCCATGACGTCGAGCGCATCGGCCATCTGCGGCACCCACTTGGGGCTGACGAAGCTGGTGACCTCGATTTCGCGCAGGCCGGCGTCCTGCAGCAGGCTGACCAGCGCGATCTTGTCGGCGGCGGGGACGTGGTTCTTCTCGTTCTGCAGGCCGTCGCGCGGGCCGACGTCGACGATCTTCACGAACTCCGGAAACTGGGGCATGGCTTACTCCAACGTGAGCAGTTCGCCGCCTTCGCTGACCTGGTCGCCGGGCGCGAACAGCAGCTCGGCCACGGTGCCGTCGCGCGGCGCGGCGATGGTGTGCTCCATTTTCATCGCTTCGAGAACCGCCAGCGGCTGTCCGGTCTTGATGGCGTCGCCCTTC
>DATCRO010000533.1:0-7492 GCA_036569025.1 Burkholderiaceae bacterium | reverse complement strand
GCCACCGCCGCGCGCGTGCCGGTGTGGCTGCAGCACGGCAACCGCGACTTCCTGATCGGCGCCGAGTTCGCGCAGGCCACGGGCATCCGCCTGCTGGCCGATCCGGCCTCGGTGACGGCGTTCGGCCGCACGGTGCTGCTCACGCACGGCGACGAGCTGTGCGTCGACGACGTGCCGTACCAGGTGTTCCGCCAGCAGGTGCGCAACCCGGCGTACCAGCAGCAGCTGCTGTCGCAGCCGCTGGAGGCTCGGCTGGCACTCGCCGCGAAAATGCGCGCCGCCAGCTTGGCGCGCCACGACGAGCCCGTCACCTACGCCGACGTCGACGAGACGATGGCCAAGGCCTGGCTCGCGCGCCTGGGCACCGACACCATGATCCACGGCCACACCCATCGCCCCGGCACGCAGGTGCGCGACGGCTGGACGCGCCACGTCCTGACCGACTGGGATCTGGACAAGCCCCTGCCCGAGGCGCGCCGCGCGCAGGTGCTGCGCTGGACGGCCGCCGGCTTCGACCGCATCTCGCCCGAACAGGCGTGACCGGATGAACGACGCTGCCCCGCCCGCGTGGTGGCGCGCGCCGCTCGCGCGCCTGGGCGCGTGGCGCGAGCAGCGCGCGCTCGCGCGGCGCGCGATCCCCGACGACCTGTGGGCGCTGACGCTGCACCGGCTGCCCTTCCTCGCCCGCCTGGACGAGGCCGAGCGCGCCGAGCTGCGGCGGCTGTGCAGCCTGTTCCTCGATCGCAAGCAGTTCCACGGCGCGGGCGGCCTCGAGGTCACCGATGACATGGCGCTGATGATCGCGGCGCAGGCCTGCCTGCCGGTGCTGAAATTGGGGCTGCACTTCTACGACCCGGTGCTGGGCATCATCGTGCACCCCGACCAGATGGTCGTGCAGGAAAGCATCATGGACGAGGACGGCGTCGTCCACGAGTTCGAGGACGAGCGCGCCGGCGAGCTCACCAACCGCGGCCTGATCGAGCTGGTCTGGCCGGAGGTCGAGTCCGCGGGCGAGATCCCGGACGAGGCCTACAACGTCGTCATCCACGAGTTCGCGCACCTGATCGACGCCGCGACGGGCGACATCGACGGCGTCCCGCCGCTGCCCGATCGCGCCGCCCGCGAGCGCTGGATCGCGGTCATCGACCCCGCCTATGACGCCTTCTGCCGCCTGGTGGACCGGGGCGTGGAGACGGTGGTCGATCCCTACGGCGCCGAAGCGGTCGACGAGTTCTTCGCGGTGGCGGTCGAGGCCTTCTTCGTGACCCCGGCGCCCTTCAAGCGCGAATCGCCGGCGCTCTACGACCTGCTGGCCGGCTACTTCCTGCAGGACCCGGCGGCCGCCTGAACCGGCTTCCCCCTCCCGCAGGGATGGGGATCGTGTGCGGCCAAGAATCGTCGTTCCGACGCCGCCCGGCGCCGTACCGGGAGTGCGCGACATGAAGACGCCGTTCTGGAGGATCCTGTACGTCCAGGTCCTGTTCGCGATCGTCGTGGGCGCCCTGCTCGGCCACTTCGATCCCGGGCTGGCGACGAAGATGAAGCCGCTGGGCGACGGCTTCGTCGCGCTGATCCGCATGGTGATCGCGCCCATCATCTTCTGCACCGTCGTCGCCGGCATCGCGGGCATGGACGACATGAAGAAGGTGGGGCGGGTCGGCGGCAAGGCCCTGCTCTACTTCGAGGTGATGTCGACCATCGCGCTGCTGGTCGGCCTGATGGTGGCGCACCTGCTGCGGCCCGGCGACGGCTTCAACGTGGACCCGAAGACGCTGGACGCGAGCGCGGTGTCGTCCTACGCCACGCAGGCGCACGGCCAGAGCACCGTCGACTTCCTGCTCAAGATCATCCCGACCACGGTCGTCGACGCGTTCGCCAAGGGCGAGGTGCTGCAGGTGCTGCTGGTGGCGCTGCTGTTCGGCGCGGCCCTCGCGCACGCGGGCGAGCGCGGGGCGCCGCTGCTGCACCTGATCGACCGCTTCGCGGCCGTCTTCTTCCGCATGGTCACCCTGATCACGCGCCTCGCGCCCCTGGGCGCATTCGGCGCGATGGCCTTCACCGTGGGCAAGTACGGGCTGGGCTCCCTGCTGCCGCTGCTCAAGCTGGTGGCCACCTTCTACGTCACGTCGCTGCTGTTCGTGCTGGTCGTCCTCGGGCTGGTCGCACGCGTCACGGGCTTCTCGATCCTGCGCTTCCTCGTCTACATCAAGGAGGAGTTGCTGATCGTGCTGGGCACCAGTTCCTCGGAGGCCGCGCTGCCGCAGCTGATGGCCAAGCTCGAGAACCTCGGCTGCTCGAAGTCGGTCGTCGGCCTGGTGGTGCCCACCGGGTACTCGTTCAACCTCGACGGCACCAACATCTACATGACCCTGGCGGTGATCTTCATCGCGCAGGCGCTCGACGTCGACCTGACCGTCGGCCAGGAAGCGACGATCCTGGCGGTCGCGATGCTCACGTCCAAGGGCGCGAGCGGCGTCACCGGCTCGGGTTTCATCACGCTGGCGGCCACGCTGTCGGTCGTCCCATCGCTCCCTGTGACCGGCATGGTGCTGATCCTGGGCATCGACAAGTTCATGAGCGAGTGCCGCGCGCTGACCAACATCTGCGGCAACGGCGTGGCCTGCGTCGTCGTCTCCGCCTGGGAGCGCGAGCTCGATCGGGGCCGGCTGGCCGAGGCGCTGCGCCGCGACACGCCCGGCGAGACCGAGGCCGCCGAGCCGGCCGCATGAACGCGTCGCTATAGTCAAGGGGGCAAGCCTGATCCGCGGGCACAGGCCGCCGTCAGGCAGGCGGCCTACGCTTGCGCCTCTTCAAAAGACGACACCCGGGAGGAACTGCATGAACTTCAAGGCGATCGCGCTCATGGGCGCGCTCTGCACGGGCCTGGCCGCGTGCGGCGGGGACGACACCATTCCCCAGACGCGCACCCTCAGCGCCGGCCAGTCGTACACCATCGGGCCCAACCAGACGTTCTACGTGCCGTCGAACACGACCGTCGACTCGACCGGCAGCCACGTCACGATCACGGGCCACAAGAACACGATCACGGCCGCGGTCGGGGCGGTCGTCACCGTCGCGGCCGACGCGACGGGGCCGGCCGACAACATCGTGGTGTCGCACGGGGCAAACTAGCCCGTGAAAGAGGCTCTTCGCCGGCTCACGGGGTGCGTGGCCGTGTCGAAGCAAGCGCCGCCTGCACCCACCATGTCATCCTGCGCGAAGTCGCAGGATCCATCTGGGCACCACGAGGATGGCCCAGACCGTCGCTCGGCCGGCGCGGATCGTGCGACTGCGCGCAGGATGACACGTTTGTTCTTCGTCACAGCAGGGTCTCGCGTCGACCGAATCCCCGCAAATCGACGAAGAGCCGTGAAAAAGCCCGGCGGGACTTGCGTCGCGCCGGGCTTCGTGGGAAGGCCGCCGATCAGAGCGCCGCGGCTTCCGCCTTGGGCCTGTCGCCGCTCTTGCCCGAGGGCTGGATGTCGAGCACCGTCTCGCCCTTGTCGTCGACGTCCACGCCCAGGCGACCGCCGTCGACCAGGCGGCCGAACAGCAGCTCGTCGGCCAGCGCGCGACGGATCGTGTCCTGGATCAGGCGCTGCATCGGGCGCGCGCCCATCAGCGGATCGAAGCCCTTCTTGCCCAGGTGCTTGCGCAGGGCGTCGGAGAACGTGACCTCGACCTTCTTCTCGGCCAGCTGGGCCTCGAGCTGCAGCAGGAACTTGTCGACCACGCGCAGGATGATCTCCTCGTCGATGGCCTTGAAGTTGACGATCGCGTCCAGGCGGTTGCGGAACTCCGGCGTGAACATGCGCTTGATGTCGCCCATCTCGTCGCCCTGCTGGCGCGAGTTGGTGAAGCCGATCGTCGCCTTGCTCATGGTCTCGGCGCCCGCGTTGGTGGTCATGATGATGATCACGTTGCGGAAGTCGGACTTGCGGCCGTTGTTGTCGGTCAGCGTGCCGTGGTCCATCACCTGCAGCAGCACGTTGAAGACGTCCGGGTGCGCCTTCTCGATCTCGTCGAGCAGCAGGACGCAGTGCGGCTTCTTGGTGATCTGCTCGGTCAGCAGGCCGCCCTGGTCGAAGCCGACGTAGCCCGGAGGCGCGCCGATCAGCCGGCTGACGGCGTGGCGCTCCATGTACTCGGACATGTCGAAGCGGATCAGGTCGATGCCCAGGATGAACGCGAGCTGCTTGGCGACCTCGGTCTTGCCGACACCCGTGGGCCCGGAGAACAGGAACGAGCCGATCGGCTTGTCGGGCTTGCCCAGGCCGGAGCGCGCCATCTTGATGGCCGCCGACAGCGCGTCGATGGCCGGATCCTGGCCGAACACCACGCTCTTGAGGTCGCGGTCGATCGTGCGCAGCTTGTCGCGGTCGTCGGTGGTGACCGAGGCGGGCGGGATGCGCGCGATCTTGGCCACGATCTCTTCCACCTCGTTGCGGGTGATCGTCTTCTTCTGCTTGCTCTTGGGCAGGATGCGCTGTGCCGCGCCGGCCTCGTCGATGACGTCGATCGCCTTGTCGGGCAGGTGACGGTCATTGATGTACTTGGCCGACAGCTCCGCCGCGGCCTGCAGCGCGCCGATGGCGTACTTGACGCTGTGGTGCTCCTCGAAGCGCGACTTCAGGCCCTTGAGGATCTCGACGGTCTGCTCCACGGTCGGCTCGTTGACGTCGACCTTCTGGAAGCGCCGCGACAGCGCCGCGTCCTTCTCGAAGATGCCGCGGTACTCGGTGAACGTGGTGGCGCCGATGCACTTCATCGTGCCGTTGGACAGCGCCGGCTTGAGCAGGTTGCTCGCGTCCAGCGTGCCGCCCGACGCCGCGCCGGCGCCGATCAGCGTGTGGATCTCGTCGATGAACAGCACCGCGCGCGGCTGGTCCTTGAGCTGCTTGAGCACGCCCTTGAGGCGCTGCTCGAAGTCGCCGCGGTACTTGGTGCCCGCCAGCAGCGCGCCCATGTCCAGCGAGTAGACGACCGCGTCCGCGAGGACTTCGGGCACGTCGTTCTGCGTGATGCGCCATGCCAGGCCCTCGGCGATGGCCGTCTTGCCCACGCCGGCCTCGCCGACCAGCAGCGGGTTGTTCTTGCGGCGGCGGCACAGCACCTGGATGACGCGCTCGACCTCGTGCTCGCGGCCGATCAGCGGATCGATCTTGCCGTCGCGTGCCATCTGGTTGAGGTTCTGGGTGAACTGGTCCAGCGGGGAACCCTTGCCCTCGCCGCCCTCGTCCTTCTCGGCCTGCTCGCCGGCGGACTCGCCGCTGGCCTTGGGCGGCTCCGGCGGATCCGACTTCTTGATGCCGTGGGCGATGTAGTTGACGACGTCCAGGCGCGTGACGCCCTGCTGGTGCAGGTAGTACACGGCATGCGAATCCTTCTCGCCGAAGATCGCCACGAGCACGTTGGCCCCGGTGACTTCCTTCTTGCCGCCGCCGGTGGACTGCACGTGCATGATCGCGCGTTGGATCACGCGCTGGAAGCCCAGCGTCGGCTGGGTGTCGACCTCTTCGGAGCCGCCTACGGTGGGCGTGTTCTCGCGGATGAAGGTGGACAGGCTCTTCCTCAGGTCCTCGATGTTGGCTGCGCAGGCACGCAGGACCTCGGCCGCCGAGGGGTTGTCCAGCAGCGCGAGCAGCAGGTGCTCGACGGTGATGAACTCGTGCCGCTGCTGACGCGCCTCGACAAACGCCATGTGCAGGCTGACTTCCAGTTCTTGCGCAATCATGCGGCCTCCATAATGCATTGAAGCGGGTGTCCGTACCGACGTGCGGCGGCCAGTACCAGCTCGACCTTCGTGGCGGCGATGTCCTTGGTGAACAGGCCGCACACGCCACGCCCCTCATGATGGATCTTCAGCATGATTTGCGTGGAGGTTTCGAGGTCCAACTTGAAATATTCCTGCAGCACCATGACGACGAACTCCATCGGGGTGAAGTCGTCATTGAGCAGCACCACCTGGTACATGCGGGGCGGCTTGGTTCGGGCAGCCTTGCGTTCGGCCACGACCGCGCCCTGGCCCGAGTCCGGCAGGACCGGCTTGGGCAGTGCGGGCGGTGGCGGCGGTGGAGGGTTTTCCTCGGGCATGAATTGATTCTATAGACTCGCGCACGTCCGGGCACGATGGGACATATCGTCGCCCTGACAGGGGAAAGAGCATTGCCGGATAAGCTTTGCCCAGGCCACGCATTTCGGGACGACGCGAATCATTTCAAGACGAGCGTACTGGACAACTTTCCCGCCGGCCGCCAGGGGCTGGACGAACGCCCGGCGGCGGCTGGAAAAGCGCTTTCTCATGACCCCAAGGTAGCACGTCGCGCGCCCGCGTTGGGGCCCTGTTGCCCCGAGCCGACGAGGAATTTGCCTGCTGCCGGCCGCTCCCGCGACGGCATGACCCGCGGCGGGGCGTTCAGCCCGCGAGCCTGGCCTGCAGTTCGGCCACCTGGCCGCGCAGGTACTCGTTCTCCGCCGTCAGCTCGGCGATGCGATCCTGCAGCGCCTGCACCTCGGTGGTCGGCATCTGGCTGGCCTCGACGCGCGGCTTCCTGGTCGCCTCGCGCGCACGCTTGGCGGCCTGCTTGAGCTCGTCCTTGCCGGCCGAGGCCGCTGCGACCTGCTCCTCCACCGGCAGGCTGGCGACGGCTGCCGCGGCGTTGAGCGAGATGCTGCCCGCCCGCACCGCGGCCACCACCTCGGGCGCTGCCTGCTTCTGGATCTTCTCGATCATCGTCACCTGCGTCGGGCTCAGGCGCGCGGCCTTGGCGATGTCCTCGCGCGACTTGATCGGCGGCTCGGCGGCGGCCACCGGCTCGCCGTCGATCGGCGAGCCGAGCGGCTCGGCCTGGCCCAGCACCTCGGCGCGCATGTGCGCATCCTTCTTCGCGGCCTTGGCCGCCGACTCGCGCGCGGCCACGATCTCCTTCTTGCGCAGCGCGAGCACGCCGCGCTGGTAGTCCGAGACGCTGCGGCGGCCCAGGTGCTGGTCGATCATCCACAGGTGGACGTCCTCGATCGACTGGAAGCGCGGGTTCTGCACCGTGTTGAACGGCAGCCCGTGCTTGCGGCACAGGCCGTAGCGGTTGTGGCCGTCGACCAGCACGTCGCCCCACAGCACCAGCGCGTCGCGGCAGCCTTCGGCCAGCAGGCTGCGCTCGAGCGCGTCGTGCTCGTCGGGGGTCAGCGGCTCGATGTAGCTCTTGAGGTCTTCTCGGACGACGATGTTCACGGGGCGATGGGGATGTCAGGGGCCGGGAGGCGCGAAGGCCCGCGCGCGGCGGGCCTTCGACAGGGGATGGGCGTCATTCTAAGGGCGTCGCCGCCCCGCCCCGGGCGGCGCGCGCCTGGCGTTCCGAGCACGGCGGCGGCGACCACGGTCGAGCTTGCGGCATCGTGACGCGGCGGCGCCAGAATCCCATTATTTCAATGCCTTACCTCACGAACCTCAAGTCATTTGTCGAAAACTCGAAACGCATGAGTGAGGCAGACC
>DATCRO010000532.1:0-4914 GCA_036569025.1 Burkholderiaceae bacterium | reverse complement strand
TCGATGTACCTGCCCATCTTCAAGATCGGCCAAGTGGTCTGAGCGTTGGACGAGTTCCTGACCGACCTGCAGTGGGTCTGCGGTTCGCCCGTCGTGCTGGGAGTCTTCGGACTCCTGGTCGGCAGCTTCCTCAACGTGGTGATCCATCGCAAGCCGATCATCATGATGCGCGAGTGGTTGCTCGACTTCGGCGGCATGCTGGGCGACGGCGAGGTCTGGAAGCAGGTCTTCGGCAAGCCGCAGCCGGCTGAGATCACCGAGGCCGGCCGCAGCATCGACGCCCATCTCGAGGCGCTGACACCGCTGGGCCTGGCCACGCCGCGCTCGCGCTGCGGCGCCTGCGGGCACGAGATCCGCTGGTACGAGAACATCCCCCTCCTGAGCTGGCTCGCGCTGCGCGCCAAGTGCTCGGCGTGCGGCACGCGCATCTCGGTGCGCTATCCGCTCGTCGAGCTCGGCACCGGGTTGCTGTTCGGGCTCGCGGGCTGGAAGTTCGGGCCGCACCTGGCCACGCTGGGCTGGTGCGCCGGCATCGCGCTGCTGGTGGCGATGGCGCTGATCGACCTGGACACCAAGTACCTGCCCGACGACCTCACCTACCCGCTGCTGTGGCTCGGGCTGCTGATGGCCGCGCTCGGCGGCACGATCCCGCTGTCGACCGCGGTGTGGGGCGCCATCGCCGGCTACGTGCCGCTGTGGCTGATCGCCACCGGCTTCGCGCTGCTGATGAAGCGCCAGGGCATGGGCGGCGGCGACCTCAAGCTGCTCGCCGCGCTCGGCGCGTGGCTGGGCTGGCAGTCGATCCTGCCCATCATCCTGATCGCCTCCCTCGTGGGCCTGTGCGTCAACGTGCCGCGCATGCTGCTGGGCAAGCACCAGCGCCACCAGCAATACCCGTTCGGCCCGTTCCTGGCCGGCGGCGGCCTGTTCGTGATGTTCGTCGGCAACGACACCCTGCTGTCATGGGCGGGCATCCGCTTCCCGGCCTGAGGATCGGCCTCAGCGGCGGCATCGGCAGTGGCAAGAGCAGTGTCGCGCGGCGCCTCGCGGCGCTCGGCGCGCTGGTGGTCGACACCGACGCCCTCGCCCACGCGTTGACCGCTCCCGGCGGTGGCGCCATCCCCGCCATCGCCGCCGCGTTCGGCGACGACATGCTCGCGGCCGACGGCTCCATGGATCGCGCGAAGATGCGCGCCCTCGTCTTCGGCGACCCGGCGCAGCGCCGGCGGCTCGAGGCCATCCTGCACCCCATGATCGCCGCGGGCACGCGCGCGCAGGCGTCACGCGCGGGCGCGGGCCAGGCCGTGGTGTTCGACGTGCCGCTGCTCACCGAGTCGGGCGCCTGGCGCGCACGCGTCGACCGCGTGCTGGTGGTCGACTGCCCGACGGCGACGCAGGTCGCACGGGTCGTCGCGCGTTCGGGCTGGACGCCCGAGGCCGTGGAGCGCACGATCGCCCAGCAGGCCACGCGCGCGCAGCGCCGCGCGATCGCCGACGCGGTCATCGTCAACGACACGCTCACGCTCGCGCAGCTCGACGGCGAGGTCGACGCGTTGTGCGCGGCATGGAACCTCGGCGGCACGGCGTGATCTTGTAGGACAAAGCTGCAGATTGCGGTCACTTGCGCGTTTAGGGGAGCGAAGCTCGTAACGCGTGTGAAACAATCGCGCTCACCGCCGAACCAGAGAACGCCTTGGTCCTATACGAATATCCGTTCAACGAGGGCATCCGCACGATGCTCCGGCTCGAACACCTGTTCGACCGCATGGCCGGCCTCATCGCGCGCGACGAACCGGTCGACCACCACTACGCGCTGGCCTCGATGTTCGAGATCATGGACGTCGCGGCGCGTGCCGACCTCAAGTCCGACGTGCTCAAGGAACTGGATCGCCACAAGCAGCAGTTGCTGAGCTATCGCGGCAATCCGGCCATCTCGGAGGCTGCGCTCGACGACGTCATCGGCCGCATCGACGTCGCCTTCACGAGCCTCAACGAATCCCCCGGCAAGGCCGGCCAGGCGCTCACGTCCAACGAGTGGCTGATGAGCATCCGCAGCCGCATCGGCATCCCCGGCGGCACCTGCGCGTTCGATCTGCCGGCCTATTACGCCTGGCAGCAGCACGCGCCGGAGCAGCGGCGCGCCGACCTGCAGCGCTGGACGGACACGCTCACGCCCCTGTCGACGTCGCTGCACCTGCTGCTGGGGCTGCTGCGCGAGTCCGGCGTGCCGCACAAGGTGGTGGCCATCGGCGGCCAGTACCAGCAGAGCCTGACCGCGGCGCGCACCTGGCACCTGCTGCGCGTGAAGCTGCCGCAGGAGGCCGATCTCGTCCCCGAGATCAGCGGCCACCGGTTGATGGTGTCGATTCGCCTGATGAAGTCCGACAGCGAAGGGCGCCTGCGCCCGCTCGCCGAGGACTGCGCCTTCGAGCTGGCGCTGTGCTCCTGACGCACGCCGGCCTCACGAGTATTCCTGCATGACCGCTTCCGCCATCCCGCCGGGCCTCGAAGGCCCCGAGCGCGACATCCAGTGCCCGGGCTGCGGCAAGCCCTGCAAGTATGGCCCGTCCAACCCGTCACGCCCATTCTGCAGCGACCGCTGCCGCAACGGCGATTTCGGCGCGTGGGCGACCGAGTCGTACCGCGTGCCGGCGGCGCAGAACCCGGTCGACGAGCAGGATTCCGAGGGCGAGTGAGCACGGCAGAGGGGTCTGGCCTCTCCTCGACATCGCGCCGCAAAGCTGCCGCGAGTCGACACCTCGGCCGCGATGCGAGGCGAGGGCCTGACCCCGATCACTGGCTGACGATCGAGGTCAGGCCTTCGCCTCAAGTCGCCGGCAACATCTTCTCTGCAGGTCACCGCGCGACGGCGACATGAGGAGAGGCCAGACCCCTCGCTTCAGGCCCCCATGCCCAGCCACTCGCGCAGCACGTCGGCCGTATGCTCGCCCAGCACCGGCGGCCCGCGGTCGTAGGCCACCGGCGAGGCCGACAGGCGGATCGGGTTGGCCACGCCCGGCACCGTGCCGGCCACGGCATGCGGCAGGTCGATGCGCAGGCCGCGGGCGACCACTTGCGGATCGGCGAACACCTCGTCGAGCCGGTTGATCGGGCCGCAGGGCACGCCGGCCGCTTCCAGCGCGACGATCCAGTCGTGCGTCGTGCGCATGACGGTGGTCTGGCGCAGCAGCACGACCAGCTCGGCGCGATGCTTCACGCGTGCCGCGTTGGTGGCGAAGCGCTCGTCGCGCGCCCACTCGGACTT
Source organism: Burkholderiaceae bacterium (assembly GCA_036569025.1). Taxonomy (GTDB): domain Bacteria; phylum Pseudomonadota; class Gammaproteobacteria; order Burkholderiales; family Burkholderiaceae_C; genus Scleromatobacter. Next base: position 1,649 of record DATCRO010000532.1, on the reverse strand, counting down.
GCCCGCGACCTCGCAGAACTTCGCGAACTGGCCGTCGTTGCCCACGGCCAGAATCATGTCGCCGTCGGCCGTCGGGAAGTCCTGGTAGGGCACGATGTTCGGGTGCGCGTTGCCCATGCGGCGCGGCACGGCGCCGCCGATCAGGTAGTTGGCCGTCTGGTTGGCCAGGCACGCGACCTGCACGTCCAGCAGCGCGAGGTCGATGTGCTGGCCCTCGCCGGTGCGGTCGCGGTGCGCGAGCGCGGCCAGCACGCCGACGGTGGCGTACAGGCCCGTGAGGATGTCGGTCAGCGCGACGCCGACCTTCTGCGGCCCCGCGCCCTCCTCGCCCTCGGCGCGGCCGGTGACGCTCATGAGGCCGCCCATGCCCTGGATCAGGAAGTCGTAGCCGGCGCGCTGCGCGTACGGGCCCGTCTGGCCGAAGCCGGTGATCGAGCAGTAGACCAGCGACGGCTTCAGCGCCTTGAGGCTCGCGTAGTCGAGGCCGTACTGCGTCAGGCCGCCGACCTTGAAGTTCTCGAGCACGACGTCGGCTTCCATCGCCAGCCGCTTGACCAGCGCCTGGCCCTCCGGCGTGGCCATGTCGATCGTCACCGAGCGCTTGTTGCGGTTGGCGCAGAAGTAGTACGCGGCGTCGCGCGTCTGCTCGCCGTTCGCGTCCTTGAGCCACGGCGGGCCCCACGAGCGCGTGTCGTCGCCGGCGCCCGGGCGCTCGACCTTCACGACGTCCGCGCCGAGATCAGCCAGCAGCTGGCCGCACCACGGCCCCGCGAGCACACGCGAGAGGTCCAGGACTTTCACGCCCGCGAGCGAGCGAGGGGTTGCGGTCATCAAGACTCCGATCGAAGAGAAGCTGCTGGCACCGGGCCTGCCCCGGCGCTGCCGCTCGCGCACCTCAACGGAAATTCGAGGGAGCGGCGGAGCCGGCTCTGCCGGGCCGCTCGCGGCCGGCCCCCTCGGGGGGCAGGGAGCGCCAGCGACCGTGGGGGTTAAAAGGCAGCGATGCCGGTCATCGCACGGCCCAGGATCAGCGCATGGATGTCGTGCATGCCTTCGTAGGTGTTGACCACTTCGAGGTTGACCATGTGGCGGGCGATGCCGAACTCGTCGGAGATGCCGTTGCCGCCCAGCATGTCGCGGGCCAGGCGCGCGATCTCGAGCGACTTGCCGCACGAATTGCGCTTCATGATCGACGTGATCTCCACCGCGGCCGTGCCCTCGTCCTTCATGCGGCCCAGGCGCAGGCAGCCCTGCAGGCCCAGCGTGATCTCGGTCTGCATGTCGGCCAGCTTCTTCTGCACCAGCTGGTTGGCCGCGAGCGGCTTGCCGAACTGCTTGCGATCGAGCACGTACTGGCGCGCGGTGTGCCAGCAGTCCTCGGCGGCGCCGAGCGCGCCCCAGGCGATGCCGTAGCGCGCCGAGTTCAGGCAGGTGAACGGGCCCTTGAGGCCGCGCACCTCGGGGAAGGCGTTCTCTTCCGGGCAGAACACCTCGTCCATCACGATCTCGCCGGTGATCGACGCGCGCAGGCCCACCTTGCCGTGGATCGCCGGCGCCGACAGGCCCTTCCAGCCCTTCTCCAGCACGAAGCCGCGGATCGCGCCCTCGTCGTCCTTGGCCCAGACCACGAACACGTCGGCGACCGGCGA
>DATCRO010000531.1:0-4000 GCA_036569025.1 Burkholderiaceae bacterium | reverse complement strand
CGCCGCATGAGCCGCGCGATCTCCACGGCGCCGCCGCCGGCCGCGATGCACTCGACGCAGTGCGCGACGAACGCGTCCGGGCCCAGGCTCGGCGGCGCCGGCGCGGCCCCGCCGGCCGGCGAACGCGCGTCCGTCACAGCTTGCGATGCTTCAACGCGGGCAGCTGCATGCGCACCTGCTCGATGCGCTCGCGCGAGAGCTCGGCGATCGCGAAGCCCTCGCCCTCGGCGCCGTCCAGCGCCAGCGACAGCACCTCGCCCCAGGGATCGATGACGACGCTGTGGCCGAAGGTGCGGCGGCCGTTCTCGTGCTGGCCGCCCTGGGCCGGCGCGACGACGTAGCACTGGTTCTCGACGGCGCGGGCGCGCAGCAGCAGCAGCCAGTGCGCGAGGCCCGTGGTGTGCGTGAAGGCGGCGGGCACGAACAGCACGTCGCACGGCGGGCGCATCAGGTCGCGGTACAGCTCGGGAAAGCGCAGGTCGTAGCAGACCGACAGACCGGCGCGCCAGCCGCCGTGCTCGAAGGCCACGGGCGTGTCGCCGGCCTCGAGGACGCGGGCTTCGTCGTAGGACTCCTTGCCGTTGTCGAACGCGAACAGGTGGATCTTGTCGTAGCGCGCGAGGCGCTTGCCGTCGGGCCCGTAGACGCAGCACGCGTTGCGCACGTGGCCCGCCTTCTTCGCGAGGATGGGCAGCGTGCCGCCCACCAGCGTGACCTGGTGGCGGCGCGCAGCGTCGGACAGGAACTGCTGGATCGGCCCGTCGCCGTCCGCTTCGGCAATGTGCAGCTTGGCGTCGTCGCGCAGGCCCATCAGGCAGAAGTACTCGGGCAGCGAGATCCACTGCGCGCCGACGTCGGCGGCCTGGGCGACCAGGCGGGCGGCGGCCTCGAGGTTGCGGGACACGTCGGGCGTGGAGACGGTCTGGACGGCGGCGAACTTGGTCATGGGGCTTCCTTGCGTTGCCCCGAGTATCCGCCGGCCCGCGATTTCCGACCGGCGTGAACGGGTGCGTCGCGCGCGATCAGGGCGTCTCGGTACGCGGCTGGGCCAGCGCCGCCGACGCGGCCGCCGCGGCCTCGCTGGCGCGCGCGGCGGACGCCGCGGCCGCCGCGGCGGCGACGGCGGCCTTGTGCTCGACCTCGTCCACCTTGGGCGCCGACCACGTGCCCGTCACGTGCACCTCGCGCGTGCCGGCCTCCGTGAGCGGGTTGCGCAGGAACAGCTGCGCCAGGAAGGTGCCGATGCCGATGACCGGATTGATGGCGGCGTACGCGAGCGAGGCCGCGCCGGCGTTGACCTCCGGCACGATGATGACGTCGATGTCCTGCGTCTCGGCCTTCAGGTCCGCGCGGCCGGACATCAGCACCGCGGCCGTCGCGCTGCGCATGCGCAGGTCCTTGGTGCTGGCCACGCCGCGGTCGATCACGACGTCGCCGGTGACGTTGTCGAAGGCGAAACCTTCCGAGAACAGGTCGCGGAAGTCGAGCATGAAGCGGCGCGGCAGCGACTGCAGGCTCAGCACGCCCAGCAGGCGGCCGGCGCCGGCGTCGGCCTTGAGGAACTGGCCCTCGTCGATCTGGACGCGCAGCCTGCCCTGCAGGCTCGGGTAGTCGAGCGCCAGCGGCGAGCCCGTCCATGTCACCGAGCCGGCGAGCTTGCCCTTGCCCTTCTTGAGCACCTGGCCCATGCCCAGGCGCCCGAGGAACGCGCCGGAATCGGCGAGCTCGAGGTCGAAGTCCAGCGAGACGTGGCGCGACGGCGCGCCGCTCCAGCGGCCGCTGCCCGAGAGCCTGGCCTCGGGCGCCGTGATCGCCAGCTTGGTCAGGCGCCAGTCGCGCCCGCCCGTCTGCGTCGTCGCCGCCACCTCCAGCTTGCCGAGCTTCCTGGCGTTGAGCTCGAAATTGTCGACGACGATGTCGAGCGCGGGCACCGAGTTCGTCTGCGACGCCTCGGCCGCCGGCGCCGGGGCGGACGCGGCGCCGGCCGGCTCGGGCTCGGCGTCGTGCGCGTCGAGCGCAAGGCGGTCCAGGCGCGCGAACACCTGCGCGCCGCGCGTGGGCGTCTCGGGCCGGTACTCGACGACGCCCTTGGTCTGGTCCGAGGAGATGTTGGAACGCCAGACGTCGTCGCCCGCGGCGACGACCTGCGCGAGCAGCACGTCGACGTTGGTGAGGTGGTGGCCGCCGATCACGAAGTCGGGCGTCTTCAGTGCGGCGGCGGACGGGACGTAGCTGATGCCCATGTCGTCGTTGGCGGCGGCCTGGCCGGCGGCCGGCGGCGGCGCTGAGGACGGGCCGGAGGCCAGGCCGCGCCATAGCGCAAGCCAGGCATCGCCATCGAACGACGGGCCGCGCAGCATCAGCACGCCGCCCGGCTGCAGCGGCGGCAGCGGCGCGCCGACCGCGTAGGCCGCACGGATCGGGCGCGGCGCGTCGCCGGAGCGGTCGCGCAGCACCTCGGCCTGCAGCACCGTCCCCTGCGGCTGCGACAGCGCGACGCGCAGCGTGTCGCGCGGACGGCCTTCCTCGAGCGACGCGGTGGTGGACACCGTCAGCGGCCACGTGGCGTCGGCGGGCTTGTTCAGCGGCGCGGGCAGCGCGAGGCCCAGGCCGGCGAGCGGGCTGGTCAGCGCGAACTCGGTCTGCCCCTTGGCGATGCCGATCACGAGCTTGTAGCCGGCCTGGCCGTCCACGTGCGACGCCAGCCGCGCGAGCACCGGCTCCTCGGCCGCCTTGCGCAGGCCCTCCGCGCTGACGCTGCCCTGCGCCGTGAAGCGCAGCGCGCCGTCGGCCAGCGTGCCGCCGTCGAAGGCGACGTCGCCGCCGAGCGCGCGCGCATGGCCGCCGCTGACGGTGACGCCCTTCTCGGTGAAGGCCACGCGCGCGCGGGCGTCCGCCAGGACGGGTGCGCCGGCGACGAGCCGGACGTCGTTGCCGGGCAGGGTCAGCACGCCGTTGACGGTGGTCTGCTCGCCGTGCTGCAGCGGGATGTTCAGGCCGAGCTCGAGCTCGGCGCTGCCGGTGGCCGTGGTCGAGGCCAGCCCGTTGTGCAGCCAGCCGCCGACCGGCGACTGCGCGACATAGCGCAGGAAGTCGGTCATCGGCCCGGACACCTGGCCGTGCAGCCCCAGCGCCGCCTGCTCGTACAGATTCTTCACGCCGCCGTTGACGTCGTGCAGCTGCAGCTCGCCCATGCGGCCGCTGGCGTCGTGGATCTCGAGCGCGCCGCGATCGAGCACCACCTCGCCGGCCACCTGCGTGAACGCGGGCCATGGCGACGGCGCGCGCGCGCCGCCGGCCTGCGGCGCGCCCGGCACGTAGGTGAGCGTGGTGCCGCGCACCCGGCCGTCGATGCGGAAGTCGCCGTCGTGCAGGCGCTGGTAAGGGAAGCCCGCGAGGTCGCCGCGCACGTTGAAGCGCACGTTGTCCAGGTCGCCGCCCGCGAACGCCGCGGCGATGTAGCTGCGCGTGCTCTCGAGCCCGGGCTTGGGCAGGTAGCGCGCCAGGCGGTCGGCGCGCGCGTGCGCCAGCGTGCCCTTCAGGGCGATCGTGCCGGGATAGCGCAAGCCTCGGCCGAACATCGACGGGGCGGACGCGCCCGCGGCCGGCGTCGCGGGCGCGGGACCCGGGCCGGTCTGCCACTGCAGCTGCAGACTGCCTTCGGCATCGGCATTGGCGAAGCGAACGTCGTCGAGCGCCACCGTGATCGCCGGCGGCTGCGCGGCGCCGCGCACCGGGTCGATCTTCCAGCTCGCGTCGGCGCCGAAGCGGTCGAACCCGATCACCGGCTCCTCGAACACGCCGGGCAGCTCGATGCTGCCGCCGTCCAGCGCGAGGTGCGCGCGGCCGCCGCGCTCGTTCGCGTCGAGCGTCACCTTGGCGTTGCGCCAGCCGGGCCGGCCGCTGCGCGCGCCGTCGGGGATCGCGCCGGCGGCCATCGAGAACCCGTCGACGCCGGCGGCGACGCGGTAGGCCTCGGGCGCCGCGAGCGGCCCCGACC
>DATCRO010000530.1:0-3409 GCA_036569025.1 Burkholderiaceae bacterium | reverse complement strand
CGCGCGGCACGCCTGCGCGCAGCGCGGGGATGCGGGGCACCCGTCGCTCAGGCTGATGACGCTGGAGGGCGGCCGCGCGGTCGAGGCCGCGATGCCCGATCGCCCGGCCGATCCCGACGTCGTGCTCAAGGTGCATCCGGGCGTCGGCTGGCTGGTGGCCGTGCCGCAGCTGCGCTTCGAGCGCGAGCTGACCACGGCCGAACGCTGGCATGAAGACATCGCGCGATGGTGGCGGCGCCTGCAGTCCAGCGCGGGCCGCGCATCCCGGCGCGATCGCGACCCGACCTGGCAGGCGCGCCTGCAGGCCGACGAGGCCTGGTGGGCCGCGCAGCTCGGGATCGCCGGCGAAACGGCCCAGGCGCTGGCGCGCGAGGCCCGGCTGGGCGGCGCGCTGCGTCCGGCCAGCCGCATCGCCACGCTGCCCGCGGCGCAGCGCCGCCAGGCGCAGGTCATCGTCATCCACGGCGGCCTGAGCTCGGCGCGCAGTGCCTACGAGGCGGCCCTCAACACGCAGGCGCGGGCGGTGGCCAAGGCGATCGAGGCTGGTGAACCGGCGTCACCGGGCGGCCTCGAGCTGCGCCTGCACCTGGACGCGCAGGACGCGGCGACGGCCGGCGCGCGGCATGACCTCGCGATGGCCGGCACCGCGGCGGCCTTCGACGCCTCGGCGCTGTCGACGGCGCCGCCGCCCCCGCCCGATGCCGCGCATGTCTGGCCCGGCCTGCCCACGCTCGACGAACGCGCCACCTGGCGCTTCGAGCACGACACCTTCCTGCGCATCGCCCAGAACGTGGCGCACCTGGTCGCCGCCGTGCGCCGCCAGTGCATTGCCGGCTGCCCCGCCGACGCGCAGCGCCACATCGTGCTGGTGGCGCATTCGCGCGGCGGCAACGTCGCGCGCTTCGCATTGCCCGCGCTGCGCAAGGCCTTCGGCAAGCAGGGCTGGACGTTCGCCGCCGTCACCCTGGGCAGCCCGCACCTGGGCACGCACGTGTTCGAGCGCGTGGGCCGGCGCTGGCACGGCCTGGCCGCGGCCGTCGGCGGACTGCGCCATCTGGGCGCGCCGTGGCTGAGCCGCGACACGCTGGCCGAACTCGTCAACCTCGAGCGCGGGCTCGCCTACGACGTGCCGCCCGGCTTCCACGACGTCGAGCCCGCGGGCGTCGAAAGGATGATGAAGGGCAGGCCGGCCACCGAGCTGCCGGCGGGCATGTGGCTCGTCGGCTCGCACTGGGGGCCGAGCGCCGGCGTCGACGTCGACCACAGGACCTGGGACTGGCTGTTCGAGGACATGATGGGCGCCGAGGAGGAGAGCGACGGCCTGGTGCGGCGGCTGTCCGCGCTCGGCGGGCGCGCGCCGGAGAACGACCTCGTGCGCGCCACGCCCGATCGCTGCCCCGTGCAGTTCGACGCCTCGCCGGTGTTCCACACCCACTACCTGGTGCACGAGCAGACGCGGCGCCAGATCGCGCGCATGCTCGGTAGCGCGCTGGGCCTGGTCTCCGGCAACAATGGCGCCTCCTGCGTGGCTCAAAAGGAAACGGCATGAGTTCCGGCACCGCACGCGCGGCGCGCCTGGTCGTCCTCGCGGGCATCGTCGGCGCCACCTGCGACATCACCTACGCGATCCTCTACTACGGCTGGAAAGGCATCTCCGCCGAGCGCATCCTGCAGACGGTCGCCAGCGGCCTGCTGGGCAAGGCGTCGTACGACGGCGGCTGGCCCACCGCGGCGCTGGGGCTGGCGTGCCACTACGCGATCGTGATCGTCGCGGCGGCGGTGTTCTACGCCGTGGCCAGGCGCTGGACGTGGCTGCGCAGCGAGCCGGTGACCGCGGGCCTGGCCTTCGGGATCGCGATCTACGTGTTCATGAACTTCGTCGTGCTGCCGCTGTCGGCCTATCCGTTCCCGCTGCGCTTCCCGCTGGTGACCACGGCCACCGGCCTGCTCGCGCACATGCTCGTGGGCCTGTCGATCGCACTGATCACGCGGCGGGCGCACCCGCCGGCCTGACGCTGGCGTCCTCCTCGCCGCTGCGCGCCTGCAGCCAGTCGGCGAAGGTGCGCATGGCGTCGCTCTCGGGGCGCGACTTCAGGCGCGTCAGCCAGTAGCCGCCCAGCGTCACGCCGATGTCGAACGGCTGCACCAGCCGCTCGCTGCGCAACGCCTCGCCGAACAGCGCCGTGGGCAGCAGCGCGACGCCCGCGCCCTGGGCCGCGGCGTCGGCCATCGTGATCGACGAGTCGAAGATCGCGCCGCGCACGAGCGGCGGCGCGACGCGCGCGGCGGCGAACCAGCGCGTCCATTCGTCGGGGCGGTAGGAGCGCAGCAGCGTCTCGCGCGCGAGGTCGGCGGGCGTGCGCAGGCGGCGCGCGACGGCCGGTGCGCAGACCGGCGAGAGCGGCGGCGCGATCAAGGCCTGCGCCTCGGTGCCGTGCCAGGCGCCGTCGCCGAAGCGGATCGCCCAATCCAGCCCCTCTGCCGCGAGGTCCACGCGGTTGTTGTTGGTCATCAGCCGCAGGTCGATGGCCGGATGCGCGCGCTGGAACGCGGGCAGCCGCGGCAGCAGCCAGCCGACCGCGAAGGTGCCGACGACGGCCACGGTCACCACCTGCCGGTGCAGGCCGCCCTCGAACTGCTCCAGCACCGCGTGCATGCGCTCGAAGCTGTCGGTCAGCAGGGGCAGCAGCGCCTGGCCCTCGTCGGTCAGCGCGAGCCCGCGCGGCAGGCGCCGGAACAGCGGGGTGCCGAGCCGGGCCTCGAGATTCTTGACCTGCGCGCTGACGGCCGCCTGCGTCACGTGCAGCTCCAGCGCGGCGCGCGTGAAGCTCAGGTGCCGCGCCGAGGCCTCGAAGGCGCGCATGGCGTTCAGGGGAAGTTGCATGCCCCAGATTATCTGGGGTCTCGCACCGGAAATCAGCGTTTGATGGGATCCCTCGCGCTGGCTATCGTGCCGCCTGTCGAATCAATCAGCGGGAGACTCATCCATGGACAGAAGACGCTTCGCCCACGCGGCGATCGCGCTGGCGGGCGCGTGGCCCGTCGCCCGGGCGCTGGGCGGCGCTGAACCGGCCCAGAAAAACTGGGGTGATGCGCGCGCCGAGCGCTGGCGCGCGATCGAGGCGCAGGTCGGCGGCCGGCTGGGCGTCGCGATGCTGGACACCGCCACCGGCGAGCTCGCGGGCCAGCGCCTGGACGAGCGCTTCCCGATGTGCAGCACCTTCAAGGCGCTGGCCGCGGCGCTGGTGCTGGCGCGCGTGGACAAGGGCGAGGAACGCCTCGACCGGCGCATCGTCGTCACGCGCGCCGACCTGCTCGAATGGGCGCCGGTGACGAGCAGGCGCGTCGGCGGCGCCGGCATGACGGTGGCCGAGCTGTGCGAGGCGGCGATCACCGTCAGCGACAACAC
>DATCRO010000529.1:0-10805 GCA_036569025.1 Burkholderiaceae bacterium | reverse complement strand
GCGTTGGCCTGCAGCCAGGCGCTCACGGCCTCGGCGCGGCGGCGCGACAGCGCGAGGTTGGACGACGGGTCGCCGACGTTGTCCGTGTGGCCCGAGACCTGCACGACCAGGCCCGACACCGACACCTGGTCGAGCATCTGGTCGAGGACGGGAATCGCCTCGGGGCGGAACGTGGCCTTGCCGGTGTCGAACTCGATGGCCCACGAGCGCTTGGCGAAGGTCGACGTCGCGGGCGCCTGGGCGTCGAAGACCGGCGTGGCCGGACGCGCCTGCGCCGCGCCCGTGGCCTCGGCCGCGAGCGACTGCACGTATCCGGCGTCCACCACCGACTCGTACGGCAGCACCTGCGGCATCTCCTGCGGGTACATCGACCTGGCGATGCCGCCGTAGACCGTGTAGACGCGCTTGTACAGGTTGTCGTTGCCGTTCAGGCCGAACAGGTACAGGTTGTCCGCCAGGTTGTTGGTGGTCGAGCCGCCGAGGCGGATGTCCTGGCCCTTGGCGTCCTTCTCCACGACGCCGCGGTGGTACTTCGCCCACCACTGCGGCGTCTGCTCCTTCATGACCTTGGACATCACCGTCGAGGCCGCGAGCAGGTTGGCGTCGCTGCCCTTGATCGCGTCGCTCGCCTCGAACGACGCGGCCAGCAGGTTCTTGACGAACGCCGGGTTCTGCGCCATCCACTGCTTGTTGCCGATGATGACGGCGGGCATCTGCCACATGTACTCGCGCGTCGACGCGACGGCCGCGAGGCCTCCCACCTCGCGCGCCACCTTCACGTCGCCGGGCGTCCACGTGGCCGTGCCGTCCTGGCAGACGCGGCGGCTCTCGCCGGTGAGCTTGCCGGCGCTCACGACGGGACGCGTCTCGCACGCGCCCTTGCTGGCGGCGATCAGCTTCTCGTCGGCCTCGGTGAACGCGCCGACCGACACGAAGTTCATCGCGTCCGGGTCGTACGTCTTCGGATCCGCGTTGACGGGAATCCTGTTGTCGGCCGCGTACTTGATGCAGATGTTCCAGTCGCCGTCACGCAGCACGGCGCCGATCAGCGAACCGCGCGCCTTCTGCGGGTCGGACGCGACCGCGGCGGGCAGCATGCACTTGTCCTCGCCGCGCGAGTAGCCCAGCGCGCCGACGACCTCGACCTGCTGGCCCAGCTTGTCGAGCGCCGCCTTGGCCGACGCGGCGTAGCCGGGCAGCGCGTCGCCCATGATGACGACGAACGCGGCGCCCTTGGCCGGACGCGCGACGCCGTTGGCGACCTCGCTCGCGAACAGGGCCTGCTCGGCCACCATCTGCGCGTAGTCGTCCTGGCGCTCGAGCTCGAGGTGCACGCCATGGCGCGCCATCAGGCTGTCCGCGGCGGTGTTGACGTCGCCGTTCGCGTATGCAAGGCCGGCCACCGCGTTCCACGGCAGCACCAGCGTGCGCGCGGTGTAGTCGCCGGTGGCGGGCGCGAGCGTCGACGTGACGAGCGTGGGCTGCGCCGTGGCGGCGGCGGCGGTGGCGACGGGCACGTCGGCCTGGCCGGGCACCGCGCTGGCGGCGATGTCGCGCGGGCGATGCGCGAAGCGATCGAGCCCGTACCACGCGCCGCCGACGGCGGCAGCGATCAGGATGAGGCGGGGAAGCGGCTTGATGGCCATGATGGTTCCTTTCGTGGTTCGTTGTTCGCGTTACTGGCCGGCCTGGTCGAACCAGTCCAGGTCCGGCGTGTCGTTGCCGTGGCCGCGCGTGCGCGGCGTGCCCGCGCGCGTGTCGCGCGCGACGGCGTCGGGGTGGTTCTCGATCAGCAGGCGCTTGGCGTCGCCCAGCACGATCGAGTCGGCGTTCTTCTCCCAGTCGGCGAGCATCTCGACGGCCTGCTGTTCGTACACGCCGTTGCGCAGGTCGATCGACTGCATGAAGTTGTCGGACATGCGCACGAAGTCCTCGATCTCGCCGATGCGCATGGCGTAGTCGGCCGCGACGTACTCGCTGGCCATGTCGTAGAGCTCGCGGGCGTTGCGGTCGCCATGGAGGATGGCCATCGCCGACTTCATCGCGGAGTACGCTTCCTTGGCCATCGCGCGCTTGCGCTCCTTGATGACCACTTCCTGCGTCATGTCCTCGATGAGGAAGGTCGACACCTCCTGGTACTTGACCAGCACGCGATGGAGCAGCTCCATCTTGGCGAGCAGGTCCTGGTAGGTCAGGTTCGCTTCCGCGATGCGGCCGGCCTTGCGCGACTGCGCGGCGGCCACCATCGTCAGGCCCTTCTTCTTCGCCTCGCTCACGAGGCCCAGCGCGCCAGTCTTGGCCTGGTCGTTCTGGCGGATCTCCTCCTTGCAGGCGCGGATCATCCCGGACAGCCGCGAGATGCGGCCGTTCATGTCGGCCAGCTTGCGCTTGAGGTCCTCGATGTAGTTCTTCATGATCCCGATGGGATCGATCTCGACGAACACCTGCGTGATGCGACGCATCGCGCTCATGTAGGCCCAGGCGCCCAGGCGCCAGAAGCGGCGGTCGGTGATGACGAAGGCGAGCGCCACCGCGGCCACGCCCAGCACCGCGGCGTAGATCGTGTTCTCGAGCAGCGTGATGATGGTGGGCAGCGCGCGATACAACAGCACGCCGGCGCCGCACAGGAGCGCGACGCCGACCACCTGGCCGGTGACGCCTTCCTTGCGCTCCCAGAAGCTGAGCGGCTTGTAGTCGGTGGGGATGATGTCGGACATGGTCTTTCCTCCTGGGCCGATGACGGCCCGTCGTCTTGCCTGAAATGGGACGGCGTTCAGCCGAGATGGCGCAGCAGCGTCGCCTTGGCGGTGGTCAGGGCCTGCGCCACCGAGCCCGCGGCCGCGTCGAACTGGCGCTGCACCGCGGCGAGCTCCTGGCGCTTGTCCTCGACCTCGCGCGCGAGCAGCGCCTGGCGTTCGCGATCGCGCGCGACGCTCGCCTCGATCTGGGCGATGCGCGCATCGGTCTCCTCGCGCAGCGTCGCCACCTGGCGCGCGGCGGCGTCCATGCGGGCGTCGAGCACCTGCAGCTCCTGCGAGCGCGCGCCGATCTCGCTGCGATCCTTGTCCTGCAGTTGCGCGGCAAAGCGCGTCTTCTCGTCCTCGAGCGCCTGTGCGTGCTGCATGTCGATCGCCTGCACCAGCTGCTCGACGCTGCGCGAGTTGCGGATCAGCGCGTAGGCCGCCTGGTAGCGCGTGCGTTCGTCCAGCACGATGCCTTCGAGCGGCTCGAGCTTCTCCGTCAGCGCGGTGTAGGCCGTCGGGCGTGCGAGCACCTGGGCCAGCAACGTCGTGGCCATCGCCGACATCGGCGCCGGCACGGCGGCGGGCGCGGGTGCGGGATCGGTCTTGTCGGCACGGGCATGGCCGCCCTGCAGCTTGGCGCGGCGCGTGGCCGCGACCGGGTCTTCCTCGACCAGGGCGCCCCTGACGGCGCCCCACAGCTGGGCGCCCAGGCCGGGCTTGTCGTCCGATTGCGTGTTGTCCGTCATGGTGTTCGATCACGAAGCGCGCCGTGTCGGCGCATGGCGTGACTTGACCAGGGCGGTCGTATGGACCGCATATGACGGCGTCAGGATTCCGTTAGGACGTTGCTTGGCCGATGCTCCACCTCCGCCACCTCCGCCATTCGGTGGGGACGCCCGTCGGTGGTGGACGCCCGTCGGTGGTGGACGCGCTTTGGTGGCAACGCGCTCGTTGAGGGACGCGCTTCGCCGACGGGTGACGTCACGCGCGTCGAGCGCCCGCGGCGCGTCAGCCGATATGCCGCACGATCATGTCCGCCAGCAGCCGGAAGTCCAGCGGCTTGGCGATGTGGTCGACCATTCCGGCGGCCAGGCACTCGCGGCGCTCGTCGAGCATCGCGTGCGCCGTCTGGCCGATCACCGGCAGGTCCGGCGCCAGCTCCAGGATGCGGCGCGTGGCCTCGTAGCCGTCCATCTCGGGCATCTGGATGTCCATCAGCACGACGTCGTAGGACTCGCGGCCGTCGGCCAGCACGCGGTTGACCGCCTGGCGGCCGTCGCCCACGATGGTCGTGGCGGCGCCCTCGATCTCGAGCGCGCGCTCGAGCACCAGCTGGTTGACCTCGTTGTCCTCGGCCACGAGCACGCGCACGCCCTGCAGGCGGCGCGGCTGGTCGCCCCAGCTCGTGCGCGGCTCGTGCTCCTGGGGCATCTCGGTGGCCGCGAGCCAGGGCAGGCGCAGCTCGAACACGCTGCCGGCGCCCAGTTCGCTGCTCACGTGCACCGCCCCGCCCATCAGTTCGGCCAGGCGCTTGCTGATCGCCAGGCCCAGGCCGGTGCCGCCGAAGCGGCGCGTGGTGGACGTGTCGGCCTGGTGGAAGGCGTCGAACAGGTGTTTCAGGTGTTCGGTGGCGATGCCGATGCCGGTGTCGGTGACGCGGTAGACCATGCAGGGGTCGGCGGCGGCCGGGCCAGGCTCCATGCCGGCCCACACCGTGACGTGGCCGGTCTCGGTGAACTTGATCGCGTTGGACAACAGGTTGACCAGCACCTGCTGCGTGCGCAGGGCGTCGCCCAGGCAGCGATCGGGCAGCGCGGGGTCGAACGCGAGGTTCAGCGCGATGCCCTTCTCGTCGGCGCGATCGCGCAGCAGCGCCACGGCCTCCTCGGCGAGGGCATGCGGCGAGATCGGGCGCTGTTCGACGCGCAGCTTGCCGACCTCGATCTTCGAGAAGTCGAGCACGTCGTTGACGATGCCCAGCAGCAGCCGCCCCGAGTTGAGGATGGCCGCGAACGTGGCCGCCGTGCGGCTGCCGGCGGTCTCGCGCTGGCCGATCTGGGCCAGGCCCAGCAGCCCGTTGAGCGGCGTGCGGATCTCGTGGCTCATGTTGGCGAGGAACTCGCTCTTGGCGTTGGCGAGCGCCACCGCGTTCAGTCGCGCGCGCTCGCGGTCGGCCTCCAGCGAGTGGCGGTCGGTGATGTTGCGCACGAACATGATGACCTGGTCGGTGCCCAGGGCCTGCGTGCGCGCTTCGAAGTGCCGCTCGCCGTCCGGATACGGCAAGGCGTATTCGACCATCACCAGGCTCCTGCTCGCGATGGCCTCGGAGACCGCGCGCAGCAGCGGCTCCGCCGCCGCCGCAGGCAGCACGTCGCCGATGCGGCGCCCGAGCAGCGTGCTCGTGTCGGCGTAGCTGTCCTCGTGGCGGCCCATGCGGAAGTCGACGACCGTGCCGTCCTGGCGGATGCGGAAGTAGCGGTCCGGCATCGCGTCGAGGATGCGGCTGAGTTCGGCCGTGCGCTGCGACACGATGCGCTCGAGCTCGAGCTTGCGCTCCTCCAGCGTGCGCGCGGCCAGTCGCTGCGCGGTCAGGTCGAAGTACGAGGCCACCACCAGGTCCTCGCGGCCGATCGACAGCCGCATCGCCGAGAACGACGCGTAGAAGATGTCGCCCGAGCGCGTGCGGAACGGCGCCTCGACGTTGCGCACCTCGCCCTCGCGCTCCAGCGTGGCCATCGCCTCGCCGCGCAGCTTGACGTCGACCCAGGTGTTGAGCTCCAGCCCGCTGCGGTTGTGCGCCTCCTCCCACGAGTAGCCGAACATCTGGATGAAGGCCTCGTTGACGTCGATGTAGCGCTTGTCCTCGAAGCGCGCCAGGCCCAGGCCCGACGGGCTCATGCGGAACATCGTGGCGAAACGGGCCTCGCTGTCGCGCAGGTCGGTGACGGCGCGCTCGCGCTCCTCGGCGAGCTCGTAGCTCTCGAGCGCGTGGCCGATGTCCTCGGACAGGCGCTCCAGCAGCGCGAGCTCGCCCGCGTCGAAGAACTGGATCGCCGACGAGTACATCGTGAACACGCCCACGACACGGCCGCGCGACTTCAGCGGATACGCCGACGACGAGCGGTAGCCGAGCGCCAGCGCGCTTTCGCGCCAGGTGACCATGCCGGGGTCGGAGCCGATGTCGGTCGAGTGCATCGCGCGCCCCTCGCGGAACGCCTGCGCGCTCGGCGCGTGCCCGCGCGGTCCGGCGGCGAGCGTGGCGTGCGGCGGATCGAGGTAGTCGCCGGTCTTGCCGGCCCAGGCGACGGGCACCAGCTCGCCGGCCTCGGCGTCGGGCCGGCCGATCCAGGCCATGCGCAGGCCGCCGTCGCGCACCATGATCTGGCACACGGCGGCCAGCAGCGGCTCGGGCGCGCGCTCGCGCGCGATGGCCGCGTGCACGTTCGTCAGCACCTGGTAGAGGCGGTTCAGTCGCCGCAGGTGGCGCTCGTCGTCGCGCCGCTGCGTGACGTCGCGGCCGATGCTCAGCACGCCGGCAAGCTCGCCGTGCGAGCCGAACACCGGCGTGTGCAGCGACTCGACCTGCTCCTGGTGGCCGTCGTGCGCGTAGGTCAGCGTGAACTGGTGCGGCACCGGGGCCTGCATGTCGATCGCGCGCTTGTCGGCGGCGGCGAACTCCGCGGCCACCGCGGCCGGCAGGAAGGCGCTGGCCGCGTGGCCGATCAGCTCGTTCTCGGGCGCGCCGATGAAGCGCTCGAAGCGCACGTTGCACGCGAGGAACCTGCCGTCCACGCCCTTGAACCAGACGAGGTCGGGCAGCGTGTCGATCAGCGTGCG
The DNA here is from genome assembly GCA_036569025.1 of Burkholderiaceae bacterium. GTDB lineage: Bacteria > Pseudomonadota > Gammaproteobacteria > Burkholderiales > Burkholderiaceae_C > Scleromatobacter. Next base: position 4,224 of record DATCRO010000529.1, on the reverse strand, counting down.
CAGGCGCCGCGCCTGGCTGTCGATCTCGGCGGTCTTCTCGCGCACCGCGCGGCGCAGGAACAGGCCCCACAGAAGCGCGAGCAAGGCGGCCAGCGCGAGCACGCCGGCGGCCACCAGCGCCAGGTGCAGCCAGCGCGCGCCGGCCAGCGGCGCGCCGAACCACTTGTCCTCGGCGGCCTTCTTCTCGGTCGGCGAGACCTGGTCGAAGCCCTTCTCGATCAGCGCCAGCGTCGCGGCGTCGCCGCGGCGCACCGCGCGGTGCATGTGGCCGTAGTACATGACGAAGGCCTCGCGAAAGCGCTGCGAGGCGTTGGCCTTGTACAGGTAGTACTCGGCGGACGGGCCGTCCATGCAGAAGATCTTCGGGCCGCCCGCCACCGCCGACGCGATCAGGCTCTGGTAGCTCGGGAAGGTGTCGATCTGCGTGACGCCGCCGGCATGCAGCCGGTCGATGCAGACGTCGCCAGCGAGCGCCGCGACGTGGAAGCCGCGCAGGGAGTGCAGGTCGACCAGGCCCTTGACGCTGGCGTCGGCGTAGATGGGCTCGCGCACGTCGGCGAACGGCGCGGTGAAGTCCATCGTGCGGGCGCGGTCGGACGACCAGAAGATGGTATCGATGACGTCGGCCTGCCCGTCGGCCACGCGGCGCAGCGCGTCGGCCCAGTCCACCGGCTGCAGGTCGACGTGCACGCCGGTCTTCTTCTCCCACAGCGCCCATTCGTCGGCGACCAGGCCCGCGGGGCGGCCGTCCTCGTCGCGGAACAGGTAGGGCGGGTAGTTGTCGGCGCCCACCACGCGCAGCACCCGCGGCGCCGAGGCGGGCGCGGCGACGGCGGGCGCGGAGACCGCCTCGCGGATCGTCGTGGGCAGCTCCGGCGTGGCGCCGGCGACGATCGGCGGCAGCGCGAAGGACAACGCCGCCAGCGTGCCGCGCGCACGCCGTGCGAATCGGGCGTCCATGACGATGGCGGGTGCCAGGGCGCTAGTCCGACAGTCGCGTCACGCCGTCCAGCGCACAGGCGTAGACGGCATTGCGCAGTGCGGCGATGGCCTCGTAGCGGGGAAAGCTGCGCCGCCACGCGAGCACGACGCGCCGCGTGGGCACCGGCGGCTCGAACGGGATGTAGGTGACCAGCGCATGCGATTGCGGATCTTCCAGGCCCTGCGGCACCGACAGCTGCGGCACCACCGTCACGCCCATGCCCGAGGCGACCATGTGCTTGATGGTCTCCAGCGACGAGCCCTCGAAGCTCTTGCGGATGCCTTCCGCGTCGTTGGAGAAGCGCGCGAACTCGGGGCACACCTCCAGCACGTGGTCGCGGAAGCAGTGGCCCGTGCCCAGCAGCAGCATCGTCTCCTGCTTCAGTCGTTCCGAGGTGATCGACTTCTCCTTGGCGAGCGCGTGCGAGCGCGGCACCGCCACGACGAAGGGCTCGTCATACAGGGGCGCGATGGCCAGGCCGCTGTCCGGGAAGGGCTCGGCCATGATGGCGCAATCGAGCTCGCCGGTGCGCAGCATGTCCAGCAGCTTGACGGTGAAGTTCTCCTGCAGCATCAACGGCATCTGTGGCGTCAGCTCGATGGCGTGGCGCACCAGCTGCGGCAGCAGGTACGGGCCGATGGTGTAGATGATGCCCAGCTTGAGCGCGCCGGACAGCGGATCCTGCCCGCTCTTGGCGATCTCCTTGATCGCGGCCGCCTGCTCGATGACGCTCTGCGCCTGCCGCACGATGGCGGTGCCCAGCGCTGTCAGGCTCACCTCGTTGCTGCCCCGCTCGAAGATCTTGACGTCGAGCTCCTCCTCGAGCTTCTTGATCGCCACCGAGAGCGTCGGTTGCGACACGAAGCACGCCTCGGCCGCGCGGCCGAAGTGCCGCTCGCGGGCGACCGCGACGATGTAGCGCAGCTCGGTGAGTGTCATAAATTGGGCCCCACGCTCGCGAGCGCTCGCTGCCCCCGAGGGGCCGGCCGCGAACGGCCCGGCGAAGCCGGATCCGTCGCTCCCTCGAACTCCTGTCGGTACGTTCGAGCGGCAGCGCCGGGACGAGATAGCATCCCCTCTATTGTGGCCGCTGTCCATAGCTTTGTGCGCTATGGAGTTGCCAGGGTTGACCGCAGCTCTCGATCAGGCCTTCATCCACTCGAGCCGGCCGCCCAGCCAGCGTTCGACGTGGGCCGATGCGGCCCCGGGCGCCCGCGCCAGCAACTGCGGCGCGACCTCCCGAACATGCGCGAGCAGCGGCGCATCCTCCTCCAGGTCGGCGAAACGCAGCAGCTGGTCGCCGGACTGGCGCGCGCCCATGAACTCGCCCGGGCCGCGGATCTGCAGGTCGCGCCGGGCGATCTCGAAGCCGTCGGTCGTCTCGGCCATCGCCTTGAGCCGCTCCTTGCCGATCTGCGACAGCGGCCCGGCGTACAGCAGCACGCACACGCTGGCAGCGCTGCCGCGCCCCACCCGGCCACGCAACTGGTGCAGCTGCGCCAGCCCGAAGCGCTCGGCGTGCTCGATCACCATCAGGCTGGCGTTGGGCACGTCCACGCCCACCTCGATGACGGTCGTGGCCACCAGCACCGGGAGCTCGCCGGACTTGAAGCGGCTCATCACCGCCGCCTTGTCGGCCGGCTTCATGCGCCCGTGCAGCAGGCCGACGCCGATGCCCGGCAGCGCCTGTTCCAGCGCAGCGTGGGTGTCCGTGACGTTCTGCAGCGTCAGCGCCTCGGACTTGCCGGCGAACTCTGCCGCCGCGTTCTCGGCGTCCTCGGACTCCTCGATCAGCGGGCAGACCCAGTAGACCTGCCGGCCGGCGGCGATGTCGTCGCGGATGCGCTCGACGATGTCGGGCCGCCGCGTGTCCGCGAACACGCGCGTGACGATGGGCGTGCGACCGGGCGGCAGCTGGTCGATGGTGCTGACGTCCAGGTCGGCGAAGTAGGTCATGGCCAGCGTGCGCGGGATCGGCGTGGCCGTCATCATGAGCAGGTGCGGCTCCAGCCCCTCGATGGCCAGCTTGCGCCGCAGCGCCAGCCGCTGCTGCACGCCGAAGCGGTGCTGCTCGTCGACGATGGCCAGGCCCAGGCGTGCGAACTGGACGCCTTCCTGGATGACCGCGTGGGTGCCGACGATCAGCCTGGCGGCGCCGCTGGCAGCCTTCTCGAGCGCCTGCGCCCGCGCCTTGCCCTTGCGGCTGCCGCTGAGCCAGGCCACCTCGATGCCCAGCGGCTCCAGCCACTGCAGCAGCTTGGCGAAGTGCTGCTCGGCCAGGATCTCGGTGGGCGCCATCAGCGCGCACTGCCAGCCGGCGTCGATCGCGACGGCTGCGGCCAGTGCGGCCACCACCGTCTTGCCGGCGCCCACGTCGCCCTGCAGCAGCCGGTGCATCGGCCGCGGGCCGGCGAGGTCCGCGGTGATCTCGTCGACCACGCGGCGCTGGGCGTCCGTCAGGCCGAACGGCAGCACGCCCAGCAGCTTCTCGTGCAGGCCGCCCGGGCGCGGAACGATCGCCGGGCCGCGCAGCAGCGCGCGCTCGGCCTTGGCGGCGAGCTGGGAGATCTGCTGCGCGAGCAGCTCCTCGAACTTCAGGCGTTGGGCGGCGGGGTGGCTGCCGTCCTCGAGCGCGTGCAGGGAGACGTCCGGCGGCGGATGGTGCAGCGTCTCCAGCGCCACGCGCAGCGACGGCAGCCCGGCCGGCACCACCTGCGGCGGCAGCACCTCCTGCAGCGGCGCGCGGCCCAGGCTGCCGGCGATCGCCTTGCGCAGGTAGGGCTGCGGCAGCTGCGCGGTGGTCGGGTAGACCGGCGTCAGCGACGACGCGAGCGGCGCCCCCTCGACCACCGCCTTGAAGGTGGGGTGCACCATCTCGCGGCCGAGGAAGCCGCCGCGGATCTCGCCGCGCACGCGCACGCGCTGGCCGGGCGCGAAGGTCTTCTGGTGCGAGGGGTAGAAGTTGAGGAAGCGCAGCACGAGCTCGGCGTCGGACTCGTCGGTCATCTTCACGACGAACTGCCGGCGGCCGCGCAGCTCCACGCGCGACTCGAGCACGACGCCCTCGACCTGCACCTTCTGGCCCGGGTAGGCGCGGGCGATGGGCGTGACCTGCGTCTCGTCCTCGTAGCGCAGCGGCAGGTGCAGCGCAAGGTCGATGTCGCGCACGAGGCCGAGCTTGTCCAGGGCCTTCTGCGGCCCGGACTTCGTCGCCGTCGTACCTTCCGTGGGCTGCGCTGACA